>CAYLJC010000451.1:0-3260 GCA_964383345.1 uncultured Akkermansia sp.
GCCCCGGAGCCAGGCCTGATCCTGGATCACCTCCGCAGCGAGCTTGCCCCCGATGAGGGCGTTGGTAAAGTCGGGGTACTGGGTTGCCGAGTGATTCCCCCAGATCGTGGTCCGGCTCACGTCGGTGACATGGACCCCGGCCTTGGCGGCGAGCTGGGATTTGGCCCGGTTTTCATCAAGGCGGGTCATCGCGAACCAGCGGTCTTTCGGCACGTCGGCACCGCTGTGCATCGCGATGAGACAGTTCGTGTTGCAGGGGTTGCCCACGACGAGGGTGCGGACGTCGGAAGCGCCGTTGGCGGCGATCGCCTTGCCCTGACCGGTGAAAATTTTGCCGTTGATGCCGAGGAGATCCTTGCGCTCCATGCCCTGTTTGCGAGGCACACTGCCGACGAGGAGAGCCCAGTTCGCATCGGTGAACCCACGATCGAGGTCGGAGGTCGCCTGGATGTCGGTGAGGAGCGGGAAAGCACAGTCATCGAGTTCCATCACGACTCCTTCGAGGGCTTTCATTCCGGGTTCGATCTCGATGAGATTCAAGGCCACCTTCTGGTCGGGGCCGAACATCGCGCCGCTGGCGATACGAAAGAGGAGGGAATAACCGATCTGACCGGCGGCACCGGTCACAGCGACACGAATGGGATTGCTCATAGTAGGATGATATGGTGGTGTTTTGGAAAATACGATGATCTGCGCCGGAGCGACGCAGGTCAGGAAGAACGGGGCCGCACCCTTCGCGAACGACCTGTTTCATTCAAGACATTTTTGAGATTCGCGCGGAGTTCTCCGAACTCTTTGCCCGAGGTCAGTTCTTTCGCCGTCATCTCAAGCCGGTAGCTCCAGTTGAGTCCGCCCATGACGCCGGGAATGTTGATGCGACGGGTGTCGTGGAGAAGGTCGTTGATGAGAAAGGCGACGCGGTCCGAGTGGGAGAGGCAAAGCCCGCGCATGAGTTTTTCCCAGATCTCCGGCGAATATTCGGGGGTGATGCCGTCGGGTCGCTCGATTCCGGCGAAGCTACAGAGCCCGTGAAGAAAGTTCCTCGCCTCCCAGTGCTCGTGGCTCTCCTCCCCGTGTCCGCTCATCTGCTCGTGCTGCTGTTCCCACTGCGTCCGCATCGGCGCGTGATCGTGGGACGCGTAGGTGGCGAAGGAGCGCGCGGGATAGTGGAGGCCCGAGGTGATGTGACCGTCGCTGAACTCCCACTGCGGCACCTTCATCCCCGCGATCCCGAGTGCGGCGAGCGAGGGACGCACGTAGTCGGGCACGGTCCCGAGATCTTCAGCGATGACTTCGGCGTCGCCCGCCGCTTCGAGGACCATGCGCAGGTATTTTTCCCCTTCGGCGCGGTTCGCCGCCCTGGACTCTTCCGTGTCGTCCCCTCTCGGGCGGAATCCGGGGAGATGTCCCCCGCAGTGGCCCGCCGCCTCCTCATGGCTCAGGGGAAGAAACTCCGCGTTCCGCACGGGATTCCACGGAAACGAATAGATCCGATAAAACCCCAGCGCGTGATCCACCCGGAACATCTCGAAAAACCGGGTCGTTTGGGCGACGCGCTGTCGCCACCAGTCGAAATCACGCGCTTCGAGCACATCCCAGCGGTAGAGCGGGATGCCCCAGTTTTGCCCCCATTTCTGGACAAATTCGTCGTCTTTGAAAAGCTGCTCGGGCGGAGCACCGCCATACCAGTCGAGGTCGAAAATCTCCGGGTTCGCCCAGACATCCACGCTGTAGAGACTGATTCCGTAGGGAATGTCGCCCATCAGGGCAACTCCCTTTGACCTCGCGTGATCCGCAACCTCACTCCACTGGGTGAAGGCGATCCACTGCACGTAGGCGTAATAGCGCAACTCGCGATCGATTTCGTCGGGATGGATTTTGGCCTCTTCCACGATGACATCGAGGGCGTGCTCACGGCTTTGGCAATGCGTCGGCCACAACTGCCATACCTGACTCCCCCCTTCCCGGTCCATCAGGAAGCGGAAGAGACAGTAATCGTTGAGCCACCCCGACTCGTCCCGGCAGAAAGCCTCGAAGGACGCCGCCCGCGTGTCGACCTTGTGGAGCACGGTCTCGCAAAATCGCTCGTAGGCGCGGCGGAGCAGATCGTGTTTGAGCCGACGCACCTCGGCGTACTGGACCGCCCCCTCCCGCAGGGCCTCCGGATCGTGAACGGAGAGCACCTCCGCAAAGGTCTCTTTGCTGAGATCCTTGAGTCCGTCGGGAGAACAATCGAGAGTCATCGGCTCGATCGCCACCGAGCTGATCGCATTGTAGGGACTGTTGTCCGGCCCCGTCTCGTTCACCGGGAGGAGCTGGACGAATCCGAATCCGGTCTCTGCGGCGAAATTGACAAAATCGTGCAACGTGCGGACATCGCCTATGCCCAAATCATTCTCCCCCCGGAGAGAAAACACCGGAACAAGAATCCCGGCGAGTCGGCAGTTCATACTGGGTCGTTTTCCGGCCATCGGTCCTGGGAATGTATCGGGCTGAGAAGGTTTTACGCAGGGAGTTTTTACGCAGAAGGTGAAAGGAGAGACAAATCCCCGTTCCCCGCAAGCACGGCGAGATCCGTCCGATCCCTTCCTCGGCCGCAAGGTAGCGAAATCCTCGGGGAAAACCACCCAAATTCGCGTAATTCTGAAGGTCTCCCGAAAGCCCGCATTTCTCGTGCTCGCTGATGACCACCCCGAAAGAAAGCCGGGCGTCAGAACCGTCCATCAAACCGAATTTATCCCTACATGTCAAGAGGTTACGGATCTTTTCACGTGACCGGACATCGCGTATTGGAACCAGATTCGCTAAAAAATCCAGAAGAATTGAAAATCGGGACAACTTTCTCAAATGATCAGAAAAGCAAACCAAAGCAATTCACAACTGCGACTGGATCGCCCTTTCAGGGGTCCGGGATGGGGCGGCTATGACCCCATGGTTTCGCGGCGGGCTGGCATGGAGCGGGGCTTCGCCCCCGACCAATATTGGAGAAGCCTGTCCCTGTTCTTTACCCTTTACCGTTCTTTACCGCTCCCAAATAGCCTGTCCCTGTTCTTTACCCAAATAGCCTGTCCCTGTTCTTTACCGTTCTTTACCTTGGAGCCAACGGTGACTACGGGCGCCAGCCTCAAGGAACGGGGCCATTGTTCGGCCATTGCCTGGCTCATGCGAAGTGCTTGGAGGGATTGCGCTTTTCCGGGAGCCTCACCCCTTGAAAACCGAATCGAGAATCGCCCTGGGCCCGCCCGCGAGGCGGGAGGAAC
>CAYLJC010000452.1:0-3251 GCA_964383345.1 uncultured Akkermansia sp.
GGGCGCGGGCGAGGGAAAGTTTGCGTGGAGGGGTCGGGCGCGGCGACCGCGCCCCCGATCACGGCGACGAGGCAAAGATGGTCCAAGAGAACCCAAGGGATGTTTTTGCGGGCCTCCACCCGGCATCGCTCACGCAGCCACCGGCTGTTGATTTTTGGTTTCATCGCAAGAGAAGAGGGCAAGGGCATGGGGCGATGCCTCCCAAGCTAGTCTCGCAGGACCGGGGAGCCTTTCAAGTGAAAGAAGCCGGACGTGTTCCCGGTCGTTTTGTCAGGAACGTTACGTTCACGGCCCGGGCGTCCGGACCACCCCGGCCCGCCGCAGGGCCTGACTGACGACGTCGGTCCAGGTGGCGTAGCCCGCCGGGCTGAGGTGGAGGCCGTCTTTTTTGAACCATTTCGCCTCGGGGGCACCGCCCTCGGCGGGGAGCATGGGGGCGGCGATGTCGGCGTAGTGGAAATCGGCGAGTTCGCCTTCGAGGGCGGCGATGGCTTTGTTGGCTTCTTGCATGACCGGCCAGAGATTCCATCGGGCGGTGCTGGGTTTGATGGCGATGAAGATCACGGGGACGCCGGGTTTGGCGGCGGCGATGAGGCCGTGGAGGGTTTTGAGATTGGCCACGACTTCGGCGGCGGTGTCTCCGCTTTTGATGTCGTTGTCACCGGAATAGATGATGATCGCGCGGGCGTCGTAGGGGGGCACGAGGGTTGTGAAATGGCGGATCGCGTCGGGCAGGGTCGAGCCGCCGAAGCCGTTGTTGATGGTGCGGTCGTCGGGCCAGGAGGCGGTGAGGTCCCACATGCGGATGCTCGAACTGCCCACGAAGAGGAGCGCGTCGGAGGGCGGCGGGGTGGCGGCGTCGCGCGTCTGGAACGCGGCCATTTGCTTGGCCCAGCGATCCGGTTTTTTCTCTCCGGCGGCCCGTGCGGGGGAGAGGAGGAGACCGGGGAGACTTGCCGTGGCAAGGAGAAGGACGAGGAGGGAGGTTTTCATGAAAAAGAAAAAAGAATCAAAAGAGGCTGGCGGCAAGAAAAGAGAAAGCTCGGGAAAAGGCCACAAAAAAACGCAAAAACAGGCCTCTTTCGCATGACTTGCGTGGGCCGTGCTTGGGGGCCGGGCTTGCCGGGCGCTTACAAAGCGCCCCTCCTTGGGGTCAAAGGTGGATGTGGGCGTCAGTCTCAAGGAGCACCTCCATATCACATTCTGCGTCGCAGAACCTTCAAAATCAACAATCAGCAATCGTCAATCCCCCACTCGATCCGTCCGCATCCATGTCGTTTTTTTGCCGCGTTGGCATGAATTTCGATTTCGATTTCGATACCGATTCCTGTGCGGGGCTTGTTGGGCGCTAGAAAAGCGCCCTTCCTTGGGGCCGAAGGTTGCTACGGATTCAAAAACGGAGAAATAGCCTGTCCCTTCGGAGCGGTCCGCCTCTATCTTTTCGCGGCGGCCTCGGTTGGGTAGGGCGGGTTGTCCCCAACCCGCCGCCGTTTGGCCAACCGACGTTCTTCCATCCCCCGGGGTGCGTTGAGGACAAAAAGCGGAGAAATAGCCTGTCCCTCCGCTTTCATTGTCCTCCGCTTTCATTCGGACTTGTTGAATCGTGAAGCCATCCTAGGTTCCCCCCCTGTTCGTCGATGGCTGAAAGTATTCTCAGATCCAGGCCGCCCGAGGCGGTCCTCGCCTATCCGGAGGCTCTTCGCGGTCTGCGGGAGATTCTCTTCGCCAATGTCGTGATGGCGGGGGAGATTCCCGCTCCGACCGGATCGGAGCGGCGCATCACGCGTTTTCTCAGCGATCGTTTCACCGAATGCGGGCTGGACAATATCTCCCTCGATCAGGCGGGCAATGTCGCGGGGGTGATCTCGGGGAGGACGGGTCGCCGCAATCTCCTCGTCGCGGCCCACGTCGACAAAATCTGGGCGGAGACGGAAGACCACACCGTATCGGTCGGGGTCGGGGTGATGGGCGGCCGCGGGCTGGCCGACAACAGCCTCGGGGTCGCTGTGCTTGCGACCCTGCCTCTGATTCTCTGCGAGCTGGGGATCCACCTCAACGCGAATCTCATTCTTCTCGGCACCACCCGCAGCTTCGGGCGCGGCAACTTGCGCGGGATGCGTTTTTTCCTGGAAAACTCGGCCTGGGAGATCGCCTCGGCCCTCTGTCTGGAAGGGATCGATCTGGGACGGCTCAGTTTTTCCAGCCTCGGCATGGCTCGCGGTGAGATTGTGGTGGAGCGGGCCGGTCTCCCCGAGGAGGAGACCTCGCCGACGGCGGATACGGGCGTCATGGCGATCTTGTCTGAGCTGACCGGGTCGATGCTGGAGATCCACCGGCGTGGCGCCCCCGATACGAGTATCCTGATCGGTTCGATCGAAGCCGGTTCGGGCTACAGCGTGGCACCGCGGCAGGGTCGGGTGCGCTTCGAGATCCGCAGCCTCGACGCCGCCCGGGTCGCGGAGGTGGAGGCGGAGTTGGCGGAACTGACAGAACAGTTCTCCGGCCGCGAAGGCACCTCGGTCGGAATCGAGATCATCGCGCGCCGCCGTCCCGGCGATCTCGGGCGGGGACATCCTCTCGTGCTAGAGGCGGAAACCATTCTCGCAACCCTCGGGGTCGCGTCGCGCGTCGAGCCGAGCGTCTCCGAGCTGGCCGCTCTGCTGGATCGCCGGATTCCCTCGTTGACCCTGGGCCTGACCAAGGGCAAAAACCGCCACTCGCCGGAGGAATCGATTCTGCTGGATCCGATTTTCGAAGGGCTGGCCCAACTCGTCTCCCTGCTCCAGTTCATGGACGAGGGCGATTTTGCAACCGTCCCCTGACACGATGCCCGCGACCCACGAGAGAATCGCCCGTTGGCTGGAGACGAACACGTTTCATCACAGCGAGTTCTGGGACATGCGGGAGCTGGTGCGGGCCAAGCGCGAGGCCGGTCTCACCATCAGCCTGTGCATCCCCACGCTGAACGAGGAGAACACCATAGGGAAGGAGATCATCGTGTTCAAAAGCGAGCTGATGGATCGCTATCCGCTCCTCGACGAGATCGCGGTGATCGACTCGGGCTCGACCGACCGCACCCTCGAGATCGCGGCGAGCTTCGGCGCCGATACCTATCTCTCGGCGGACATCCTGCCCGAGTACGGATTCAAGCCGGGCAAGGGGGAGAATCTCTGGAAAGCGATCTATCAGTTGCGCGGCGACATCATTTGCTACGTCGATGCCGACATCAAAAACATCCACGCGAAATTCGC
>CAYLJC010000453.1:0-3241 GCA_964383345.1 uncultured Akkermansia sp.
CAAGGAGGGGCGCTTTTCTAGCGCCCCAGGTTGAACACCCGAAGGGATCGTGCGAGCACGATAACCCCGAATCGCTCGGCGCAATCGCCTTATGCGGACTGTGCGAGTTGTTTCGTTAGAGTGAATCGCAAGCGCACCATGTTCCGACGCTGTCTCGCGGCGCGGTCCCATGGAATCGGAGTGAAAATCGATCCGCAGCCGATAAAAAAGACTCGCAGGCTCGAAAATCGCGTGCTTTCCGGCTGCCGGACACAAGTGATTTGATTTGAGTGGTGTTCTGTCCGAGCACGTCAATGACCCTGACGGCCATGGAGCCTCAGCGGCACAGTTCTTCGAACATGAGGTTGGAAATGGGAACCATTCAGCCGAGTGCGGCGGAGCGGCACGAGACAGACGGAGCGGAGCGAAGCCCGCAGGGTGAGGATGCCGCAAGCGGCATCCGAATCAATCTTTGGCACCTTTGCCGTTCGAACCCCTTTCGCTCTTCCTGAAAGTCCCGTGAGCTTGGTTTTGTGATCATTTGAGAAAATTGTCCTGATTTTCAATTCTTCTGGATTTTTTAGTGAATCGGGTTCCAATACGCGATGTCCGGTCAGGCAAAAAAATCCGTAAGCTCTTGACATGGCGGGCCAAAACCGGTTTTCTGAACGGTGCCTGCCGTCTCGGATAGCGTGAAATATATATCGATAGCGAAGTGGGCTACTAATACTGTTCTGCAAGAAAATGAAGGCGACAGGCCAGCACTTGAGGAAACAAAGGAGGGCCGGATTCATGTCAATCGGAGCCCACGTTCATGGGGCAATCTGGATGGGCATTCTTTTCGCGGTTTTAGGAATCTCAGCAGATCGCTTTGAATGGAACTCTTGGATCACTATCGTTTCATTCGTATTCGGATTCGTACCCATTTTCATTTTCTCCCACGTGATTGGTGATGTTACATATGGCATTCAACGTTGGATTACGGATCGCTGATCTCAATGACCCCAAACAAGAAAACAAGCGCAGAACATAACGTGGGACTCAAGGGCTTACAGCCCTGAGTCCACATCGACGTTCGCTTTGAAATACCCTTGCTCCAACCACGGCAACCCAAACTCGGAAAAGAAGCTCGTTCTTCTGGCAATAAGAAGGAGAATAAACACTCAAATAAGTGTCCCGATGCCAAAAGAATAAACCAAATTGTCAACACGATGAGTAGCGGAGCCGTCGCCATCGCTATCGGAGGATGGATAATCGGATTTCTCTCTAGCGTTACCGGAACCCACGTTTTGGAGCGTCGTCGCGCTATTCGCGCTTTGATTTCGTGCGCCGAAGCCGTCCGTTCCGAGATTCGGATGGGCGGTGACTATTCCGGCATCCATGCCCACAGCTTCGACGATCTTGGGCGCGCTTACTTCATCGCACTTCCCTTCCTGAACCAGCAGAAGCAGGGTCAGGCCCGCGAGAAGTGGCACTACTACCGAACCCTTCAACTGGCACACATTAGCGACCCCGGATTGGTCCCGGACATTATGAATAAACTTGGACACCCCACCCAAACCAAGGATCGGGCGCTCACAGACGCTCTGGATGCCCTGATTGACGTGTTCACCGACAGATGGCCCTAAAACCGAAACCAGCGAACATGACGCGATGTGGAACGGCTTGCAGTCGTCCACGCGCTCCACGTTCGAGGGGAAATCAAGAGAGAATGAGACATGCCTACAATTGGTGATATTGGTCCCTACAAGTTGTTCTTTTTCTCCGCCGAGGGGACAGAGCCGCCCCATGTCCACATTCGGCGAGATCGGGCCACTGCAAAATTTTGGCTGTCGCCTGTCCGATTGGCGCGGTCCCGGAGGTTCAGCGATCACGAGTTGCGTTCTTTGCAAAATCTGGTAGAAGAGAATGAATCAAAAATTTTGGAGATTTGGAATGAGCACTTTAATCGTTGAAAGAGAAGTATTTGTCCAGTCGGTGGGATTCACGGAGGATTCGATGATAGTTTATCTGGATGATGGCCGATCGGTTTCGGTTCCTTTGGCTTGGTATCCGCGCCTACACGGTGGTCACCGCAAGGAAAGAGAGAATTACGAACTCATCGGTGATGGAGAGGGCATTCACTGGCCGGCGCTGGATGAGGACATCAGTGCGGAAGGAATCATTGCAGGCCGGAGGTCAGCGGAATCGGCGGAGTCCCTGCGCCGTTGGCTTTCGAACCGCCCATCCTCGAAACAATAAGGGCGATGGCAACCCGATACCGCGCAGAGTCGATTGACTTCTGTGGCTCGGATCCTTACGCTGCATTCAGGCGTGTGCTCCCCGTATCGGATCGCCATGCCTCGTCGATGTTCCTTGAAGCTGGCGCCCGCAACCACCTTCGGCCCCAAGGAAGGGCGCTTTTCTATCGCCCGGCAAGCCCTGCCCTCAACCCCCGCCACGCAACCCCCGTAACCCTCAACTCCGCCCCCGAGGCTCCGTCGCGGCAAAAAAAGCCCCGTTCCTTGTCGCGCATCTCCGGAACGAAAGCCCTCGACGAAACGGTCAAACCGAATGCCGTTTTTCCTAACGCACTTCCACTTCCGCGAGAGGGGATTCGTGTCCGGCGGCGTCGAGAAAGCGCAAACCGTAGCGTTGGTGGGTCGCGCCTTCCCGGTCCAGGAGCGGCAGCGCCCGCAATCCTTCGGGTGGAGCGTCGCGGGCGGTCGCGAGAAACTCCCCCGGTTCCGGACCGATCTCCTGCCAGGGCCGCCCGTCGCGATAGAGACGCAGGCTGCGGACGCCGCCGGCGAGTTCGGGCACGAGGGACCAGCTCAGGCGAACTTGCCCGTCGGCTTCGCGCGTCGCGGCAAGCCGGGGAGCGATCGAGGGGCCTTTGTCAGGGACGAGGGTGCCGCTTTCCGAAAACTCCCGCCACAAGTTTGCAACTTCCTCATTGGGGAGCCACGTCAGGGCGGGATCGACCCGGGTCGTCTCGTCGATTGCGCGACGCTCCAGGCTGGCGATGTCCCGCAGGGTGCCGAGGGGAGCTTCGCCTTTTCCCCAGGCCGTCAGCACCGCGTCAAAAAAGGGAATGACGAGCAGTCGCGAATCATCACAACCGTGTTCGGAACGCGGATCGATGACGCGGGCGACGGTGCCGCCGAGTCGCCGCAGCTCGCGATACATCGTGTTCATCGGTTCCCAGGAGACGTGGTGACGGGACGTCGGAACGCTCTCGCGTTTGCCCCAGACGAAGAGCAGCGGCAGCTCCCGCGCGACC
>CAYLJC010000454.1:0-3240 GCA_964383345.1 uncultured Akkermansia sp.
ACAACCGCGTCGAAAAACCGATGTGGGACAAGAGCGACGCGCAGTTTCTCCCCGAGTCCATCCTCGTCTGGAGCGCCGGCAAGGACAACGATGAGAATGCGGAGCAAGACAACGTGAAGACTTGGTAAACCTATCCTCGGGGAGGGCTCCCCTCCTCCCCTTTCTTTCCCCAAAAGCACGCCCCGGTCCGGGCGTGCTTTTTTATTCCACGACAAAGAACGGATTGAGCAGGTTCTCCTTGTTGTAGAGAAGCGGCTGATCCGTTCCATACGCGACAACGCGGCGTCCCGCCTCCAGGGCGACGGCGTGGGCGGCGCCGGTGTCCCACTCCATCGTGGGGCCGAGGCGGGGATAGACATCGGCGGTGCCCTCGGCGACCAGACAGAGCTTCAGGGAACTCCCTGCGGAGAGGAATGCGACGGTTTTTCCCCGCGCTTCGAGGTCCGTGACAAATGCGCGCACGTCGTCGGTCAGATGGGACCGGCTGGCGACAACGGTGACGGCTGTTTTGGTGGTATAATGTTCCCCGCCGGTGAGCCGGACCGGGCTGCTGCCGCCGGTGGATTTCCACGCGCCCCGTCCTTCGACGGCGTGATACAGAAAATCACCGACGGGTTGATAGACCACCCCGAGGACCGGTTTTTGTCCTCTCACGAGGGCGATGTTGACAGTGAATTCCCCGTTTCTTTTGATAAATTCCTTGGTCCCGTCGAGCGGATCGACGAGCCAGAAACAATCCCAGTTTTTGCGTTCCTCGTAGACCACTGTCCGGGTTTCCTCGGAGATGATGGGAATCTCGGGAAAGAGGCGCTCGAGTTCGCCGACAATCACCGCGTTGGAACGGCGATCCGCTTCGGTGAGGGGGGATTGGTCCTCTTTCACGTCCACGGAAAATTCCGTTCCGTAGACCTCAAGCACGGCCCGACCTGCCTCCCTGGCGATACGGTTGATCTCCTCAATATCGATCCGGTCTGTCATACCGGGCCAAAGAAGCGCTCCCGCGCCGGAAGTCAACGCGGGAAAATCCGTCGAGAAGACCTCAAGGCAGCCGCATGATCTGCTCGGAGGTCCATTTCACGGCCTGGGCGGCGTCGGTGTCCTCGGGATGGGAAACGATGAAGTTCTGCCATTCGGTGCGGGCGAGTTCGAGGTGTTTCCTCGCCTCGGTGTTGTCCCCCGCCTTGATACAGGCGAATCCCACCATGCCGCGCGCCCGGGCCAGGGAGCGACGGTACTCGACGACCTTGGCATCGGAATCGGCGAGTTCCTCAAGGACGGAAATCGCCTCTTTGAGAGGAATTCTCGACTCGTCGAATTTCCCGGAATCGCCGAGCAAGTCCGCGAGATGGGAAAGTCGCTGGGAATAGGAGTAACGCACCCCGGGCGAGAGGGCTTTGTTCCCGTCGAGGATGGGTTTGAGGATCGCGATCGCCTTCTGCTCCAGCTCGATGGCGTTCTCCAGTCGTCCCCCGTCCCGCTGGTTGCTCGCGAGAGCGCCGTAGATGTCGGCGAGAGTCTTGAGATAGGGGGACTCGTAGGGATTCGCGGCGATGACGGCACCGAGAACCTCGGCGGCGCTTTCCAGTTTTTCGTAGTCGTGGGTGAGCAGGCCGAGACGGGCGAGACTGTTGCCGAGACCGAGTTGGTAGGCGTCCACGGCGGCATCGAGCTTGATCGCCCGGGCATAGAGGTCGCTGGACTGCTGGTAGGCCTTGGTAGCGGACTCGGTATCCTCCCGCGCCTCGAGGACACGCCCGCCGAGGCTGAAGGAACGGGCGATGGCGGCGATGACGCGGTGGTCTTGCGGCGTTTTTTCCTGCATTTTGGTGAGCTGCACCCCGATGGAGAGCGCGGCGTCGAGGGCGGCCTCCTCTCGGCCCATGGCGAACTCGCACTCGACAATATCGAGGGAGTTCCCGTGGATGTGGAGCGCGGCGGTGTGGGTCTCGTCGGGCGAGAGACCACGGACTTCACTCCAGAAACGGGAGGATTCGGTGAAATAATGCCGCGCCACCGAATACTGGGCGGAGGTCATCGCGAGCTGGCCGAGGGCGCTTTTGGAAATGGCGATATTTTTCACGAACTCCGGATCCGAGGTGCTGGAATCCTCGAGCAAGGCCGAGTAGCGGCGCTCCGCCTCCCCGAAAGAAGCGAGCGCCTTGCCGAATTCCCCCATTTCCCGATAAATGCGGCCGAGATAAAACAGGGCGTTCGCCGTGGAGACAATGAAATCGGGAGCGTCGCCATAGACATCGACGAGCCGCTCGTAGTGCTTTCTCCCCTCCACGAGGGCACGGGCACGACCGGCCCGGAACTCCTCGATGTCGGAATCGCGGTTCTCGAGCACAAGCTGGAAAAACCGGTCTCCGTTTTCCTGCGCCTGCCGCAGAATCTGTCGGGCGAGTTTGGCTTCGCCGAGGAGGCTGCTTTTGGAATTTTCGACGGAATCCAGCTCGGACTTGAGTTGCTCCGTTTCGCTCTGCAGGGTGAGGCGCTGTCTCCGGTAGGCCGCCGCCGCTTTGTCCACCTCGGACTGAGCCTTGCTGAGATCGTCCTGCACCTGCGTTTCCATCTCCCGTATTTTCAGGGTGCTGAGCAGAAGGAAACAGGACAGGCACAACACCGCGACCATCGCCGCGACGGAGATCGCCTGCCATCGGGCCACGGGTTTGTCCCGCAGGGCGGTGAGAAAGGGAACCGGCGAACGCCCTTTTTCCAGAGGGACTTCCTCCAGCCCAATCTCCGCGAACGCACCGCTCTCGGCCAGCGACGGCACCGCGTCCTCGGTGGGGACAGGTTCTTCGGCGGCGGTTCCGCCAGTGGCCGCACGGACAGTCGCGGTCGGCTCCGGTCCGTCCGGCGCGAGGGATGCGAGCGGCCCTTCCCCGGCGATCCTTCGCGCCACTTCCCCCATGTCGGACGGTCGGTTCCGCGGATCAAAGCGAAGACACTGGCTGATCACCTCGCGGAGGATTTTATCCCGTTCCTCCCTGGGTTCATCGGGCCATTCCACCGACCTCTCGATCTCCAGTTGTTGGAGAAAATGCTCCGAAAATTCGGTCCGTTCCCCCGCCCGGATCGCGGGCGCGGTCTCGAGCCAGTCGGGGTGGCTTTCGCTGTGCCGCCGCAGTTGGTCGAGTCGGGGGAGATGGCCGGTGAGCAATTGGAACGCGATCACCCCGAAGGCGTAGACATCCCAGCGTTGCCCCCGCCCGTCCGCAAAATCGCCCGAAGCGATCT
>CAYLJC010000455.1:0-3231 GCA_964383345.1 uncultured Akkermansia sp.
CCATCTGCTGGGAGCCGGTGTTGATGTAGGTGATCGCGGGATCGTGATTGATCGCCTCGGTCCACATCGAGCGGATGATGGTCATCTCATCGGCGATGGTCTGATGGTAGGGCAGCAGATTCCCGATCCAGGTGCCGTGGGAACCGCAGCGTTTTCCACCCCAGAGCGGCTTCACCACCGGGAAACTGCTCTGTTGGGAGGTCATCCCGGTGAGGCGCTGCCCGCCACGGACGGAGTCGGGCAGGTTGGTGCCGTGGTGTTTTTCCAGGAAATCCTTGTGATCGAAAAGATCGACGTGGCTCGGCCCTCCCGATTGGAAAAGATAGATGACGCGTTTGGCTTTCGGGGGGTTGGTCAGATAGGGAGGCGGGGCGACGGCGCCCTCGGATTTTTCGAGGAGACCGGCGAGGGCGATGCCGCCGAGTCCTCCGCCGAAGCGGACGAGGGTTTCGCGGCGGCTCAAGCCCAGGGGAGAATCAAATCCGGTGCAGGGAGTGGTCATGGCGGGAGTCGGACGAGGGTAGGCGGGTCAGCGTTTGGAAATGCACTCGTCGAAATTCAGCAGGGTGGAGATCAGGGTGGTGACGGCGGCGATGCGCGGGGCCTCATCGTTCGGCGGGGCGGGGGAGTCGCCCAGCGAAATCAACGTCGTCGCGGCGGCGGGATGGGTGGTGTAATGGGCCAGTTCCGCGGTGAGCAATGTCTCGAGCACGGCGCGTTCCGCCTCGCCGGGGAGGCGGCTGGTGGTGCGGCGGAAGGCATCGTCGAGGATCGCCGGATGGTCGCTCCCGTGGATCTCGACGAGACGGGTCGCGAGGGTGCGGGCGGCCTCGACGAACTGCGGGGAGTTCAGCATCACCAGTCCCTGCAGGGGCGAGTCGGTGCGCTCGATCTTGACCTGACAGACATCCCTCTTGGACGCGTTCAGGCTCGTCATCAGCGGTGAGGGCGAGGTCTGTCGCATGTAGGTGTAGACACTGCGGCGGTAGAGATTTTCTCCTTTGTCAGGGGTCGAGGGCTTGAAGGCGGCGGCAATGTCGTAGGGTTTCACCGGCGGACCGCCGATCGTGGGGACGAGCAGTCCGCTGATGGCGAGGGCGTTGTCCCGAAGCATCCCGGCGGGGAGACGAGCGGGAGGATAATGATGGAGCAGAGTGTTTTCGGGATCCGCGAGGGAGAGGGCTTCCGAGGAGAGGTCCGAACTCTGGCGGTAGGTCGCGGAGAGCACGATTTGTTTGAGGAGATGACGCAGATCCCAGCCGTGTGCGACGAAGTCCCGGGCGAGCCAGTCGAGCAGGTCGGGATGGGTCGGAAGACGCCCCTGGCTCCCGAAATCCTCACTGGTTTCGACCAGTCCGTTGGCGAAGAGGAGTTGCCAGTAGCGATTCACGGTGACGCGGGCGGTCAGGGGATTCGTTTCGCCGACGGTCCAGCGGGCCAGACCGAGCCGGTTGTTCGGCGCGCCTTCGGGCAGGGGAGGGAGGAAGGCGGGCACCCCCGGGGAGACCGGTTTTCCTCGGGCGGAGTAGAGCCCCCGCTCGAGGAGGTAGTTCTGGCGGGGGGATGCCATCTCCTCCATCACCATGATCTCCGCTATCGTCCGCACAAGAGCACTGCGCTCTTTCCGCAGAGCGCTCAATTTCGCCCGTCCCTCGCGTGAGGCGGCATCCTCCGTCGCCAGATAGTGGGGGAGAGCGGCGCTGAACTTCTTTTTTCCCGCCGCCAGAGCGGACACCTGGGCGGGTGTCAGGGTTCGGCCATAGACCCGGAAATCGTCGACCAGACCTTTGGTGAAACCGCTGTCGCGCATCCGCTGGCCGATCACGATGGTGTCGCTCCCCCCGCCGGTGATCTCGCGGGTGAGCTTGTCGCGGAGGATTTCCCGTGCGACCGGCTCGCCGTCGACATAGAGGGACACCCCCGCGGCGCGGCTCGATCCGTCGTAGGTCAGGGTGACGTGCTTCCAGACACCGCTGGGAAATTCCTCCGTGGCCCGCACCCGGATCGCGTTGCCCGGTTCGTAGTGGACGAGGGCGGCACAGAGACGGCCATCGTCCAGGAGCAGTTCGTAGCCGCGACTGGCCGCATCGGTCCAGGCCTTGGAGCGGCTGAAAATCACGGCGCGCTCTTTGCGGTCCGGCGACAGCATCCACAGAGACACGGAAAAAGCATCGTCCCGGGTGAAGTTGCCGAGGGGGAGAGTGACCGCGTCGTCGCCGGTGAGCTGCACGGCCCGCCCTGTTTTTCCGGGCACGACTGTGTTGTTCGGAGTGGTCTTCGCGGCATCGCCATTAGGAATCGCGTTGGGATAGGCCCCGTCTTTCACCTCGTCGAAAGAGAACACCGCGAGCGCCTCCGGCAGGGGGAGGGGAGCGGGATGCTCCTTCCGCCAGGCGGCGAAATCCGAGCCCGCTTCCGCGCGACGTCGCTCCAGCGCCGCAGTCGTCGCGGCGATCTCCGCTTCCAGCTTGCGGTGCTTTTCCGCCTGTTCCTCCTCCGGCAGCCACAGCGTCGGCGTCGGTACCGCGGGGGTGAAAAAAGAATACAACCCCGCCTCGTCGATATTGGAAAAATAAGCCGAGAGACGGTAGTAATCCTCGGCCGTGATCGGATCATACTTGTGATCGTGGCAGCGCGAACACTCCATCGTGAGACCGAGAAAAGCGGTGCCGTAGGTGTGGAGACGATCCGAGACATACTCGACGCGGAACTCTTCCGGGACACTCCCGCCCTCCACATTCTGGGGATGGAGACGGTTGAATGTCGTCGCGAGAATCTGGTCCCGGGTGGGGTCGGGGAGGAGATCGCCAGCGAGCTGCCAGGTGATGAATCGGTCGTAGGACAGATTCTCCCGGAAAGCGCGGATCACCCAGTCGCGCCACGGCCAGACCCGGCGGTCGCCGTCCACCTGAAAACCGTAACTGTCCGAGTAGCGGGCCACGTCGAGCCACTCCGCCGTCATCCGCTCGGCGTAGGCGGGGCTCGCGAGCAGTCCATCGACCACCCTCTCGTAGGCCTCGGGCGACGTGTCGGCGAGAAAGGCATCCAGTTCGGCGAGGGTGGGAGGCAGGCCGGTGAGATCGAACCGGACCCGGCGCAACCATTTCTCCCGAGAGGTCTCCGGAGCGGGCGCGAAGCCCGCCTCCGCGAGGCGGGCGAAAACGAAGGCGTCGATCTCGTTCCGGACCCAGTCCGACCGCACCGACGGCACCTCCACCGTTTCGGGCAGGG
>CAYLJC010000456.1:0-3230 GCA_964383345.1 uncultured Akkermansia sp.
TACGGCAACAACGCCCGCGTCCTGGGTCGCTACGTGCGCGAACAAAAAGTTCTCCGCCTCGAGGACGCCGTCCGCAAGATGACTTCGCTCCCGGCCGCGGTGTTCCATCTTGAGAACCGCGGAGAACTGCGCCCGGGCGCGGTCGCCGACATCGTCGTCTTCGATCCCGGGACCGTCTCCGATCCGGCGACTTTCAAGGACCCGCACCGCTACGCCGTCGGATTCAGCGACGTCCTCGTGAACGGCGTGCCGGTCATCGCGGGCGGAGAACTCCAGGAGGTCCGCCCCGGCCGTCCGGTCCGGCGCGGGGAATGATCCGGTGGACCACGACCCTACCCGATGAGTGATCAGGCGGCCAGGTTTTCGATCCGGCCAGCGCGCCTTCTGGCGGGAGCGGGCATTCTTCTTTCTGCCTGCCTATTGTATGCGTTCCTCTCCCAGGGACCAAATCCGGACGCGGAGTATAGCCTGTGGCTCGCCGAGAAAACGAGTCCGGCACTCCCCGGGAAGCTCGAACGATGGTTGAACAAGTTCGGAATCGATTATTTGACGAAGAGGCGGATTCAGGCGGCGGATCAGAGAACGGAATTTTTGCTCCACGATCCCGATTACTCACTCGCCGTCGCTTCCGAACTGGACTACAACATCCGGTTCTTTGGGACATTGTCCGGGCTTTCTTCTGTTCCAAGTACGCGTCCCCCACCGGTCACCGCTGCAAGAATCCCCCACAGCACCCACCCCATCTTGCAGGAATCACTTCACGCCTTGCTTCGGCGAGCCGATGCGAGTGGCGACCCTGATCGATTCCGGGCGGCGCTCCAGCGCGTGGATGATAGAGGACTCACAAAATGGCAGTCGGCCCTTCTGAGGAATGCGGTGAGAGGGGGTGTCCCTGAGAGTATCGAAGACTGGATTCACGCTCTAAAAAAATTCGAAGCAAATGCGGGGATTGATCCCGCAATATCCGATGCTCTGAGTCAGATCTATGAGGATTACTCCCTGTCGGAGGCGGATTGGGCGAAGAGGGTCCTCACCGCCGACAAACAGATGCAGGAGCGGCTGAAACTGCTGGAAGAGTTGCGGCCAATCGACGAAAATTCCATTGTCCGCGATTCCCTGACGCGGTGGAATGAAGATGGATTTACAAAGGGGGACTGGGAAGGCGTCGAACGAATTCTTGGAAATGTAATCCTGGGTGACGGGCGATTTTCCGTGTTTGTCTGGCTCGCCACCGCCGAGGCGAGCGCGGAATGGCGTGAGGCGAATCGCAAGTTTCTTGCGAATTCTGTCGAAAGACTTTGGAACGGGAGTCACGACAATTACAAAACGATGGTCAATGCTCTGCTCCAGGGACTCGCATCCCGGGATACACCGAATGGGGTGGGTTGGGATTCCTCGGTGAGACTGGTGCTGTCAAAACTCGAGCACGAGCCGGATTTAAACTCATGGATCGACGAAGGGAATCGACTCGACTTCATGTGGTACAGCCACAGTGCGGACCTGGAGACCTTATTTGATCGCTCTTTTGATCAGTGGAAAGAGATGTGGCCCAGTCGAGCCACAGCGATTCGACATTTTATCGACAGTGAGCGTTATCGGGCGGTTTGTGCTCTGATCGAGATGGATCGGGATGACCTGATCGTCCTACACAATGAAGGGCGACCGCAGCCTGGGGAAAAGGCGAAGACTTTGCAGGAGTATCTACAGCGGGCAGAAGACATCGGGAAAGATGCCAGCGCACCCCAGGTGAGGCATTTCATTCGTCTGAATATCATTGGATCTATCATCAGCAGACTGCCAAGCCCCTCCGAGCGGGAACTGGCCCGAGCAGAGATTCTCAAAGCCGTCAAAGGGCTGGAACAGGACGGAGTTCGCTTCCCTCATCTGATCGAACAGAGTTTGTGGTCCCTGATGCGGATGAATGATGGGATTTTCGAAGCGGCGCGTCCTCTCTTCGATGACTGGAAGAAAGACGTCAGTCCGCAGGTCGTTTTGGAACAGATGATCCGGGATGAGTGGAAGCCGCGGTATGTAGAACGACAGCTATGGATGTACTACTTCTCAGAGCACCTGCTATCCTCAGAGATCGATTTTCAAAAACTCGTTCTTCCCATGTTGCAAAAACTCGGCGAGGAACGCGTCGAACGACTCGGTAAGGGGCAGGAAGCCAATTTCGAACGCCTGGATCAGGAGAATGTGGAAGCATTGGAGAGAGTGACTGGTTTCCTCAAATTGCAATCCGGTGATTTGGCTACAATCAATACACAGTTGGCGAGATGGTGGCTCAGCAGGCTAGCCAGGGAGAGACGCTGGAAGGATGCCGCGACGTGGACGTATGGCCGGGTGGCGGATTTCAAGAAATGGTTTCCCGGAAGGAGCTCAACTCGCTATCTCCAGGAAGAGTTGCTCGCCCAGAGCAACCTTTCTCCCAAACTCTCCCTCTCCCTGACGGATTCGACACAGTGGGTGGAGGCCGTGTTGAGCGACCCGCGTTCCGGGGAACTGGGCTGGCCGAAGTATTTTCCTCGTCCGAGCACTTCTGTCCGGATTCAAACAACCGTCGATGGCAAAGAGATTCGCTCAGAGAGCCCTCCCAAAGACGCCGGGCGATACGCGGAACTCTATCGGGAGAGGATCGCGGCTCTTCCGCTGAGGCATTGGGTGTTGCGGTCTTTGCTCAACTCGGATTTCCCCTCCAGCGGAAGAGCACAAAAAACGGGGTCGGACCTCACGCAAGCGCTCTCGGACGCCGCCGGGGAGGACTGGTTGAAAGCGGCGATCCGGGAACATTCTGATCAGATCTTTGATCTCGAAGCCTTCGTAACCGATATGGCGAAAGCCTCACCGGCTGCTCGGCGATACTTCTTTCTCAATCCGATTGTCAGCCACTCATCCAGACATGTGCGTTTGCCCTCCGGAGACGCCTTCGGCGAGGAGGAGAAATTCCGGTTCCTGCTGTGGAAATGCCAAGTCTGCATGGAGCTTCTCGAGAGGCGGGAGAGCATCCCGCTTTCGGAGTTTGAGCGAAATTTCCGACTGCTGCAGACGGCTGCCGAGAATCATCCGGGGGATCCCGCCATCCGGTCTCTCTGTCAGCGTTTGCAGCAAATTTCCTTCGATCCACCTTGGGAGGACCTGACGAGATGGGATATTCAGCGAGTGCATGACTGGCAGACAAGACTGGCCCCGTACGCCGAGGAGATTGCTGGAACTGACGCGCTCGATTCCGC
>CAYLJC010000457.1:0-3222 GCA_964383345.1 uncultured Akkermansia sp.
GAGAGCGCCCTGGCGCGCCAGGTCCCGCAGCGCCGGCGGGAGCGTTTCCGGCCCCTCGACCCGTCCCACCTGCATGGAACGTCCCGCCGGTCCGGCTTCGGGATCCGCCGGCTTCGCCTCCGCCGAGGGCTCGGCGGAAGAGGAGTCGGGAGGTGACGTTTCCGGCATTTCCCGGCTGGTGAAGCGGAACCCTTTGGCGGGCGGCGGTGCCACCGTCGCGGTCTCGGGCACTTCCTGCGCCCGGAGCGGAACGGCCGCCACGGGCGAGAAGGCTCCCGTCAGGAGAACGGCAAAAAGGCCGGAGCAGTCGGAAAAAAATCGAGTCATGAACAAAGTGAATTAAATTCCGATTTTTGCTTGCGCACGGCAAAATTTCCATCATGTTCTCGGGAACAGTGTTCAAAATGAAGTTAACAACCCGCCAACAAGAAGTCCTCGACTATTTGCAGTCAGAGCATCGCCGTTTCGGAATCATGCCCTCCACGCGTGAGATTCAGGAGCACTTCGGTTTCGCCAGCCAGACCGCCGCCGTGAGCCATCTCCGCGCCCTCGAGCGCAAAGGGGCGATCACCCGCCGCGAGGGGGACGATGATCGCCGCCGCGCCCGTTGTCTCGTTTTCGCGGACGCGGCGGACCGCGAACCCATTGTTGATGTGCCTGTTTACGGAGCGATTCCGGCGGGCTACAGCGACGACACCACTCCCGTCGCCGACGGCACCCTCTCCGTCGATGTGAAGTCCATGGGTCTCAACGAGCGGTCCAAGACTTACGCCCTCAAGGTCCGGGGCGAGTCGATGATAGACGCCCACATCATGGACGGGGATCATGTCGTCCTGGAATACCGCGAGCCCCGCGATCAAGACGTCGTGGCCGCCCTGATCGATGGGGAGACCACCCTGAAGCGCTACATCATGAACGGTCGCAAGCCGTATCTCAAAGCCGAAAACCCGGATTACCCCGATCTCATTCCCGCCCAGGAGTTGATCATCCAGGGAGTCATGGTGGGGTTGGTCCGGGGTGCGGTGCGTCGCTGGTAGGTGTTTGTCTATCCAATCGGCTCGGCGGGTGGTGATTCGGTGCAACCGGGGCTCAACCGGGTGGGAATCGAAGGTGCTTGCCTGTCCCGCCGCCCCGGGGAGCCGACGGATCATCAGTGACGGTCATTTTTCGTCGTCCGATTCCGACTCGGTTCCGGCGACTTCTCCCTCGGGGGAGGGGGCGGATTTCCGGGACTCGGCCCGGGCGATCATGACGTCGAACTGCTGGAAGGTGCGCGAGACGAAACGGCTTCGCTCGGCGATTTCCATCTGCCGCTCCATCGAGAGGTTGTCCCAGATCCCCGCCTTTTCGGATTTTTCCTGGACCTCCCCGAATCGGGCGAGGCAATAGCCGATCTGCTCCTGATATTTCTTGAGGATATCGAGCGGGATGGTCTCGCCTTCGGACATGTAGGGAGCGGCGTCCATGAGGTAGAGGTTCATTCCGGCGGCGGCGGCGGTCAGCCAGGGTTCGGGGTCTTCGGTCTCGCCGCGGGCGGCGGACATGGCGGCACCGGCGATGAGGCGCGCCTGCCGCTCTTTTGCGGGACTGCCCCCGAGGCTGGTGGTGGTGAGAAAGAGATGGTAGGAATCGTAGGCACCGTAGTGGGTGGGATCCATTTTGAAGCTGCGCAAGAGCAGTTCCTCGATTTCTTTGTAGACCGTGTTGAGGTGTTGTTGGCTGAGACCGTTCGGATTGGTACGGGTGTGCTGGGCGATGACCCGGTCCTGGATCCAGCGTTTCCCCTTGTCGATGCCGCTTTTTCGCGCCGCCACCGAGCGGGAGGGCAAGTGATCATGCCCTTCGTGGGAGTGGTCGTGGTCGAGGTCGTCGTGATGTTCTTCGGACGAATGCGCGTGATCGTCCTTTTGCCCGTGCTTGAGGCCGGACATGTAGTGGGGGACGATCTGCTCGACCCCGAGGTGCCAGACCCGATCCACGGTGGTCTCGGAAAGTCGTGCGAAGAGCTTTCCGTAGGCGGAACGCTGGATCGCGAAGGGATTGCGGCTGTGGGCGAGCTGTTCGTCGGATCGGAGCGAGATGACGCTGTGGGCGGCCAGGGCGACCCCGGCCACGATGAGGAGAGAGGAGAGCAGGGTGTCTTTTTTCATACTCATTTTCCCTCGCGATAGAGTTGATAAGAAGCGCCGGTCATGAGCAGGGCGATCCCACCCAGATACGCGGCGATGCGCCCGAGTTCAGCCCCCGGTACGGCCCCCAGTTTGAAGACGAGGCGAGCGGTCAGGTCCGAGAGATGATAGTGCGGGGAGACCAGGTAAATGAAATTGAGAAAGGCGTTCGAGTTGTCCGCGAGGAAAACTTCGAGGTAGCTGATTCCGAAGAGGCCGTAGAGGGTGATCCCGATGGTCACGGCGTAGGCGGCGGCACCGTTGAAGCGGGTCCCCAAGCTGCTCGCGAGAATGAGGAGGGGCGCGACCACGAGAAAAAAGAGCAGGGCGTACTGTAGGTTGGTGACGAGCCAGTGTCGCGCCTCGACGGCGTCGCCGGGCATGGCGGAAAAAGTGCTGATGACAAAGGTGATCAGCATCATCCCGGCAAAGACGGTGAAACAACTCAGCCACATCTGGAGGAGCTGTTTCGGACGGGAAACGCCGAGGGTTTTGAAATATTCGAGGATCCCGTGGGACGACCAGCGATCTCCGATGGTGGCGCCCTGGAAGAGGAGCCAACCGATCGCGGTGGTCCAGAGCAGCATCCAGGCCATCTGCGCCCGCGCGGGCTCCAGCAGGGAGGGTTTCGACTCCCACGGGGTCATGTAGGGGAGGGCGAAAGGCAGGGCGACGAGGAGAATCGCAAAGATCGCAAAAGTCTTGCGGTTGAGGATGGATACGAGGGTGAGCTTGTAGAGTTCCATGGGGACAGGTGATTTAGCGGAGAGGGACAGGCTATTAGCGGAGGATTTAGCGGAGAGGGACAGGCTATTTGCGGGAGAGGGGATCAGTTCAGGGACAGGCGGGTTTCCATCCAGTCGAGGGTGCCGTTCACCTCGAGTTGTTCCAGGCGGCCTTCGCGTATGGTCACGGCGCTGTCGGCTTTGAGGGTGGGTTCGTCGGGATGAACACAGACGAGGCGGACGATGCCCGATTCGTTTTCACGCCAGATCGCGTCGACCTTGTCGCGGGCGGCGAAATCGAGTCCGGAGAACGGTTCGTCGAGCAGGAG
>CAYLJC010000458.1:0-3218 GCA_964383345.1 uncultured Akkermansia sp.
GCTCGGTGATCTGATCGCCCATCCACGTCAGCAGCATCGTGCCCCCGGTGATGATAATGACCGAATTGACGATGAAGAAAACCCCCGCGTCGGGCACCAGTTCGCGGGACGAACTGCTCGCGATATCCCGCAGGAAAGGGTTGGCCTCGGGAGTCACGAGAGACTTGGCCAGCATCCATCCCTGGAAAATACAGAGCACGATGGTGAGAACCCGCGTGTAGAGACTGATCTTTTGCCTGCCACCCTCTTCCCGGGAAAGCTTTCCGAGCGTGGGAACCACCGCCGTGAGCAACTGCATCATGATCGCGGCGCTGATGTAGGGCATGATGCCCAGGGCAAAAAGCGCCGAGTTCTGAAGACCGCCGCCGCTGAACACGTTCATCAACGCCAGCACCGCGGTGAGACCCCGGCTGTCACTCGATTGCTGCTCCACCTGCCCGTACCAATCCTGCAGCACGCTGGCATCCACCCCCGGGAGGGTGATGACCGCCCCGAGGCGGACGATGACGATGACGAGCAGGGTGAAAAGAATCCTCGAACGAAGTTCCGGAATTTTGAAGGTATTGCGAAAAGCGGAGATCATTGAAGAAAACGGGGAATGGACTCAGAAGGGAAAGAGGGTTGCAAGGATTCAACAGGGTTGAACCGGTCGGCAAAGAGGGTTGTCCGGCGGAGCGGATCAGACCTCCGCGACAGAACCACCCGCTTTTTCGATCTTTTCCTTCGCGGTGGCCGAGACCTTTTCGACCGCAACCGTCAGCTTCTTGCCGAGCTCGCCGTTGGCAAGCACTTTCACTCCGTCAAACGCTCCCTTGACCAAACCCGCGTTGCGGAGGGTCTGTTCGTTGACCTCGTCCCCATCGGCGAACTTGCGCTCCAGATCGGCCAGATTGACGATGGCGTAGCGGGTTTTGAACTGGGCGTTGTTGAAGCCTTTTTTCGGAAGACGACGGGCCAGGGGCATCTGACCGCCCTCGAAGCCGGGGCGGATCGAGGCTCCGGAACGGGCCTTCTGTCCCTTGTGTCCTTTGCCGCTGGTTTTACCGAGTCCGGAACTCTCCCCGCGACCGACGCGACGGCGGCGGTGTTTGGATCCGGGGGCGGGTTTTAAATCGTGCAGTCTCATGAGTCGTATCTCCAATCAGAAAAATTACAGGGCCCTTTTTTCCGCCACCCGCTTCCCGCGGATGGCATAAATTTGCTCCTTGGAGCGCAGTTGTTCCAGCGCGTTGATCGTGGCCTTGACGACGTTCGCCTGGTTGTTCGATCCCATCGACTTGGCGAGGATATCCTTGACTCCGGCCGCTTCGACGACGGCGCGGACGCCGCCTCCGGCGATGAGCCCGGTCCCCGGCGAGGCGGGAAGGAGCATGACGCGTCCGCCACCGTGCTCACCGATCACCGGATGGGGGATGGTGTTGCTGGTGATGTTGACGTCCACCATGAATTTCTTGGAGGCTTCGCTGGCTTTCTTGATGCACTCGGCGACCTCCTGGGCCTTGCCGAATCCGAAACCCACCTTGCCTTCGCGGTCTCCGCTCACGACGAGGGCGCTGAAGCTGAAACGACGACCGCCTTTGACGACCTTGGCGCAACGATTGATGTGAACCACCTTTTCGAAGGAGTTCTCCAGTTCCTCCCGCGCCGACGGCGGGGCGTTGGAACGCAGGATTTCCTCGGCCTTCTTGAGTTTGTCGAAACGGGGTTCGCCATCCTCTTCGGCGGCGGGTGCCTCGCTTTCTCCGGCGTCCGCAGGAGCGGATTCCTCCGCCGGGCTTTCCGATGCGGCGGCGGCGGGGGTTTCCACTTCCCCGGTGGCTTCGGTCGCGGCAGCCACCTCTTCGGTGACTTCCTCTTCGGGCGTATTTTCGTTAACGGTATCGTCGCTCATTACAATCAAATTAGAATTTCAGGCCGGCTTCCCGCGCGGCATCGGCGAGGGCTTTGACCTTCCCGTGGAACTGGAAACCACCCCGGTCGAAGACCACGGCCTCGATGTTGGCGCTCTTGGCCTTTTGGGCGACCGCCTTCCCCACTTTGGCGGCGGCCTCTTGATTCGCCCCCTTGCCGTCGAGTCCCTTGTCGAGAGTCGAAGCCGCCGCGAGAGTGCGACCGGCGACATCGTCGATGAGCTGGGCGTAGACGTTCTGGTTGGAGAAATGGATCGCGAGGCGGGGACGCTCGGCGGTGCCGGAAATTTTCTTCCGGATACGGCGACGGACTTTGGCGCGGGCCTGTTTGCGGATGTAAAGACTCATGTGTTGGTTCTCCTCTGAAATGTACGATTAGCGTTTCACGCTCTTGCCCTGTTTGCGACGGACTTGTTCGCCCTTGTAGCGGACGCCCTTGCCCTTGTATGGCTCGGGCGGATAGTAGGAGCGGACGTCGGCGGCGAACTGGCCGACGAGTTGCTTGTCGATTCCCTCGATTTTGATATTGGTGTTCCCCTCGACCGTGACGGTCAGACCGGCCGGAATGGGATGGAGGACGGGGTGCGAAAACCCGAGGCTGAGATCGAGATGGCTGCCCTTGACCGCGGCCCGGAAACCCACCCCGATGATCTCCAGATGGCGGGTGAAGCCGTTGACGACTCCTTCGACCATGTTCGCGATGAGGCTGCGGGCGGTCCCATGCATCGCCCGAACAGTGCGCTCCTCGGAGCTGCGGGTGACCACCACGGTGCCGTCCTCCTGCTCGATCGCAAGACCGCTCGGGAGCGCCCACCGGAGCGAGCCTTTCGGGCCTTCCACGAGAAGATTGCTTCCGTCCTGAACTTTGATCTCCACCTTCTCGGGGAGATTGATTTGCTTTCTACCTATCCGCGACATGACTGTACGATACTTGAGTTTCCGGAAAAATTCGACGCGGTTCACCAAACGAGCGCGAGGAGCTCGCCACCGATGTTCTGTTTGCGGGCGGTGTGACCGGCCATGATTCCTTTTGAAGTGGAGAGGATGGTGATCCCCATGCCACCGAGGACCTTGGGAATGTCCTCGCATCCGACGTAACGGCGGAGACCGGGACGGCTGACGCGCTTGAGATTTTTCAGCGCGGGGGTGTGCCCCGAGTAACGGGGTTTGGCCTGGATTTCCGCGCGGACGCCCTCGCCCACTTTCTGGTAGGACCAGAGATAACCTTCCTCCTTGAGAATGCGGGCGATTTCCTCCTTCACCTTCGAATAGGGGGCGGAAAACTCCTCCTTCTGCGCCATCGTGGCG
>CAYLJC010000459.1:0-3182 GCA_964383345.1 uncultured Akkermansia sp.
TCCATCTGCTGGTCATCTCGGCCTTTTCGCCGGTGAACCACGAGCCCGCCACCCCACGTCCGCAGATCGTCCTCGCTCCCGAATTGCAATCGCTCCTCGAAGCCGATGCCGCCCGGCTCGCGGTGGAAGAGGCGTCGGAGACGGTGAAGAATGCGGCTGTCGAAGCAGCCGAAGAGTCGATGGCGGCCGGGGCGGAAGAGGCGAACGCCGCCGTTCCCGCCGCGCTGCCGCTGGAGGATCCCGTCGCCCGTCCCGCTCCGAAACTTGCGGAGAGGGAAAAGTCGTCGGCCCCGGATCCGACCGGCGAAGAACCGGCCCGGAGGAGACCGAGCTCCGCGATCCGTGAAATCCGCGCGATCTCTCCGGTGCCGCGGTCCTGAGCGGGGAAAGGATGGACGACGAAGTTCGCACGAACGTATCTTCGGAGATGATGGCTGCTCCCCATTCGCTTCTGATCGGCCATGGCTACCTCGGCTCCGCTCTCGCCGCTCGCCTCGACCGGTCGGGGTGCCCGGTCACGGCGGTGAGCCGGTTTGCCGAACCCACCGCGGCGTATCCGGTGCTCTCCGGCGATGTTTCGTCGCAGGATTCGCTCCGGGGGATCGCTTCCGCCCTGCGCGCGGGAAAACCGGATGTCATCGTCCATTGCGCCAGCTCCAGCCGCGGCGGCCCGGAAGCCTATCGTTCGGTTTTTGTGGAGGGCTTGCGAAATCTTCACGAAGTGTTCCCCGGCGTGCCGGTCCTCTTTACCAGCAGCAGCAGCGTCTACGGCCAGGTCGACGGCTCGGTCGTCACCGAGGAATCCGAAACCCGACCGGATCGCGAGACGAGCCGGCTCCTCTGCGAGGCGGAGACTATCGCCCGCGACGGCGGCGGCATCGTCCTGCGGCTCGCGGGAATCTATGGTCCCGGTCGATCCGTCCATCTCAAAAAGATGCTCAACGGCAGCGCGACGATGGAAGAGGGCGGGGTGAGTCGTTTTCTCAATCAGATCCACCGCCACGACGCGGTCGCCGCGATCGCACATCTCCTCGTCGGCGGGGTGGAAAATTTTCGCAGCCGGGTTTTCAACGTCGCCGACGACACCCCGCTGACCCAGCGGGAATGCTACGAGGGACTCGCGGCCTTTTTCCATTTGCCCCTCCCGCCGACGGCACCTCCGGCGACTCATCGCAAACGCGCCTGGACCCATAAAATCGTGTCGAACGCGGCGCTCCGGGCGACGGGTTGGCGACCTCTCTATCCCTCCTTTTTGGACGCGGTGCGGGAAGACGACAGGCTCGTTCCCTCGATCCGCGCGCTCCTCGAGGCGGAGGCGGATCTCAGTTCCCCCGCCTGAGCTCCATCACTTTGAACTGCCGCCCCATCAGGGAGGGATGGGTCAGGGTATGAAACTGGCGCAGCCGTTTCGCGGTGGCGGCGTCCGGGGCCTGTCCCTCGATCGAGAGCAGCCAGGGACGTCCCGCCTCGATCAAAAAATGGTGCTGGTCGGTGAAGCGGGCCATCCTCAACCCGGCGCGCTCCGCCGCTTCCGCGACCCGGGTGAAATCGACATGCGCGGTGATGTCCTGCCGCCCCGGAGCGGCGAAGGGATCCTCCCCCGCGCGGTGGGCCTCGTAGCAGCGCAGCGTGCCCTTGCGACGCGAAGGCGCGTAGTAGTCGCTCCTCTGGTAGCCGTAGTCGATGATCCACCAGATCCCTTTCTCCGGGAAAAGGGCCGCGATTTCCGCCATCCAAGGATCGACCGCCGGAGCGACCTCGGTGTGGTACTCTTCGGGAAAATCGTGGCCGAGGCTCTCCGCAAAATCGCGGAGCGACGGAGGGAGCGGCCGGAGCACCCAGGCGAAGCCATCGCCGTTTTCCTGCAGCCCGACACGGCGTTCGTGCCACCTCCCCTCCCGGTAGAGAAGGCAATGAAAGGGAAACGCATCGAGAAGTTCGTTGCACAGAAAGATCCCCCGGGGCGCTCCCGCCGCCGCGACGTCGCCGACAATCTCGATGCCGTCGGCCGCGGAATCGGACGCGAGCGCTTCCTGCAACGCCCTCCGCACCTCGGCACGGGGCTCGAGAATGCGGTAGACCAACGTGTCCGCGAGGTCCGGATCAATCTCGCGGAGCCCCGTCATCACATCCCGAGCGAGCCGACCGTCGTGTGCGCCCTGCTCCACGATCACCGGCGGTGCGCCGCCGGGAAACTCCGCCTTCCACTCGCGGTGAATCGCCCGGGCGAGGAGAAATCCGAAGGTGCTCCCGACCGAGACGCTCGTGTAAAAATCCCCTCCCCGTCCGATCACCCGGGAAAGAGGCTGGGCATAATATCCGTATTTTTTATGATAAAGAACCTCCTCCATGAACTCCGCGAACGAGATCGAGAGGTCGGGACTTTTCGATATTCTTTGAAAGACGAGATCGAAAAGGAGCGTATCTTGAGAGCTTTCAGGGTGTCTTTCCGGTGTTTCGTGCATCGAACGCCACCCTAGCGCTTTCCACCCTTTTGACAAAATCCTTCCGTGGCAGACGACTTCGAAGATATCGATTTGGACGCGATCGGCAAAACCGGCGCCGAGCCGCAGATCAGCAGTGTCATTCCGCTTCCTCCCATGAACGACAAGGAGGTCAAACGGGTGAAACGGCGACGGCGGCTCGTCTTCTGGCTGAAATTTTCCGGATTCCTCCTTCTCTTGCTGCTCGTCATGGGAGTGATCGGAGCGACCGGGGCCTTCTTTTATCTCAAACCGCGCTACGATCTCGCCCAGTCCTTCGATCTGAGCGAGCTCGGTGAAATCGAAATCGCCAGCCGCATCCTCGACCGCAACGGCAAGGAACTGGGCCGCATCTTCGTGCAGAATCGCCGTCCCGTTTCGCTCGACAACGTCTCGGACCACTTCGTCAACGCCCTCCTCGCCGCCGAGGACAGCCGCTTTTACCAGCACGACGGCGTCGATTATATCGGGATCATCCGGGCGGTCTACCACGGCTTGCGATCCCAGGGGATCAACCAGGGGGCTTCGACCATCACCCAGCAGCTCGCCCGTCAGACCTTCGAGCTGAAGGACCGCACGATCAGCCGCAAGTTCACCGAAATTTTTCTCGCGCAGCGGATCGAAAGGCGCATCGGAAGCAAGCAGCGCATCCTCGAGCTCTACATGAACCGCATCTATTTCGGGGGTGGTTATTACGGT
>CAYLJC010000460.1:0-3177 GCA_964383345.1 uncultured Akkermansia sp.
TTACCGGGAGAGTCTCGGCGATCTGCCCGGCCTCTCTTTCATGCCACAATCTCCCAAGGGGGAATCCAATTGCTGGCTCACCGTGGTCCTGATCGACCCGGCCGAGTTCGGTGCCTCCCGCGAGGAGGTGCGGCTGGCCCTGGAGGAAGGGAATATCGAGTCCCGCCCCAGGTGGAAACCGATGCATGCGCAGCCGGTTTTTGCGGGGGCGGAGTATCTGGGGCGGGGTGTGGCCGACGAGTTGTTTGAAAAGGGGCTGTGCCTGCCCTCGGGAACGGCGATGAGCGACGCCGATCTCGCGAGAGTTTCCGCTGTCGTCAGGGAACGGTGTTTGAAAGGCTGAAGGTGGATGCGGGCGCCAGCCTCAAGGAACGGGGCTTTGTAAGCCCCGACGGAGCCTCGGGGGCGGGGCTTGAGGGCCGGGCTTGCCGGGCGCTTACAAAGCGCCGCTCCTTGGGGCCGAAGGTGGCTTGGTTAGCCCCGATCAGGTAGGGCGGGTTGTCCCCAACCCGCCGCCGTTTGGCCAATCGACGTCTTTCCCTCCCTCGCGGCGCGTTGAGGACAACGCGCCCTACCTTTGCGCGCGATTCCGATGCGCCGCCAAATAGCCTGTCCCTCTCCGCTGCTCTTCGCCGCACGCCAAAACTTCGCTCCCGACCCAAACGCCCTTGACCGTCGTCCCCGGCGGAAAATGCGTCTTGCGCGAAGGGGTATGAACTTGACATTGTCCTAAATCAGGCGCGATAGGAAGGCACCGGTAAAGGTGCCTTTTCCGTATGCAGATGAAACTTTTTTCCCTCTTCCGAAACAGTCTGATCGCTCGCCGGAGCTTTGGATTTGTGTTTCATTTGTGCGGGATCGTTCTCTGTTATTATCTCGCCTTTCTGATCCGGTTCGACTTCCGCCTGGAGGAGCGGTTCGCCGATTCTTTCCGGCAGACGATCGGAATGGTGGTGGCGGTGTTCCTGATTCTGATCGTGATTTTCCGGCTCTACCAGGGCCTTTGGCGATTTTTCACCTTTCGGGATTGTGTTGTGACCGCCGGGGTTCTCGCCCTCGGGACGGTCCTGGTGACGGCGATGGTGTTTTGGAGGACCGGGGGGGAATTTCTCCATTATCCCCGCTCGGTGCCGATGATTTTTTTCCTGCTCTTCCTGGGCTGGGAGATCGGCGGACGGGGCATCGTCCGCCTTTTCCGGGAATGGCGGATCGGGCGGATCCGGGGCCGGGGAGCGGGGGTGCGGGAAAGAATCATCATTGTCGGGGACACGGCGGAATCCGATCAAGTGATCCGGGCGCTCGAGCGGCAGGAGGGCGAGATTGGAAAAGTGGTTGCGGTTTTCGCCAACGCGAGGGCCCATATCGGCAGCAAAATTCACGGGATTCCGATTTACGGAGAGGGCTCCGATATCGGGGAGACGGTCGCCCGGCTGGGTGCGGACAGCATCGTCATCCTGCCCCCTTTCACCGCGCCTCGTTGCATCAAGCGCATCATCGACTCGGTTTCTGCGGAGAAGGTGAACTGTGAGTTCCGGGTGATCCCTTCCTACAACGACATCGCGTCGGGCCGCATCGATATTGCCCGGATCCGCCGGGTGGAAATCGCCGACTTGCTGGAGCGTTCCACCCACAAGGTGGACTACGACAATCTGCGATCCTTCATCAAAGGCAAACGGGTTCTGGTGACGGGGGCGGGCGGGAGCATAGGCTCGGAGATTTGCCGCCAGATCATCCGCCTGGAACCGGCCGCCCTCATCTTGTTCGAGATGTCGGAGTTCCTTCTTTTCGAAATCGAGCGGGAGCTTCTCGCCGCGAATGTCGGGGGGAAGCTGCTCGCCTGCGCGGGCGACGTGCGCAACCGGGATCAGATCAGGCGGGCGATGGACCTGGTCGACGGCGTCGAAATCGTTTTTCACGCGGCGGCTTACAAGCATGTCGATCTCATGGAACGCAATCCCGAAGCCTGCTTTCTCAACAATGTCATCGGCACGGTGACCATGGCGGAGATGGCGGAGCGGGAGGGGGTCGAGGATTTTGTGCTGGTTTCCACGGACAAGGCGGTGCGTCCGACCAGCCTGATGGGGGCGAGCAAGAGGATGGCGGAGCGATGCATCATGGAGCGCCCCGAATCGAAGACGCGGTTCAAGGCGGTGCGTTTTGGCAATGTCCTCGGCAGCAGCGGGAGTGTTGTCCCGATTTTCAAGGAACAAATCGCCCGGGGCGGTCCGGTCACGGTGACAAGCAGGGAGGTGACCCGCTTTTTCATGACCATTCCCGAAGCGGTCGAGCTGGTCATCGTCGCGGGATCGCAGGCGGTGGACCGCCGGGTGTTTGTCCTCGAAATGGGGGAGGCGGTCAAAATCGACTCGATGGCCCGCCGCATGATCAAGTTGTCCGGATTCATTCCCGACGTGGATATCTCCATCGTCTACACCGGCCTGAAACAGGGGGAAAAGGAGTACGAAGAGCTGCTTACCGACGACGAGGATGTCGTCGAGACCGACCTCGATCGGATCTGGGTGGTGAAAAACAACGCCAGGGAATCCAGCGCAAAAATCGATCTGGGGCATCTCCTTGAGCTGATCGACGAGGGGGATGAATCCGCCCTTCGCGAATACGCGCATTCCCTCATACCCGGTTCGCGTTTGCTCGACGCGGTTTCCAAGGCGTGAAAGGGCGGAACGATTTTCATGAGTGAGCCAAAAAGCGAGGCAATGAGTGAAACAAAAACGAAGTTTCTCCGCGAGTGGTTCGATCCGGTGAACCTGTTGGCGGCGGCGTTGTTCTGCCTGGTGCTGGGATTTTTTCTCGGGGCCAAGATAGTGGCGGCGGGCCATGTCCTCCTCATGACGGGGTTTCTCTTGATGATGGCGAAGCCGGAGAACCGGGCCATCGAGTGGAATCGGGTCCCGGCGAGCGGCTGGTGGATGGCGGGGTTCCTGGGGATCGCGGTCCTTTCGGTCATCGCGAATCGAACCTTGATCGAGCACCCGCTTGGCCACCTCAAGCACCTGCGCTACCTCCTGATCCCCCTGTTGCTCCTTCTGGTTCCCGCCCTTCCCCGGGAAATCGGGAAAAAACCATGGCGCCGGGATGCTCTCGTGGTCGCCTGGCTGGTCTCGATGGGATTGGCGATCGTGGTGGGGTTCATCACCTGGCGGAGCGGGGTTCACCCGT
>CAYLJC010000461.1:0-3173 GCA_964383345.1 uncultured Akkermansia sp.
TCCATCTCGTGTTTTTTCATTTGTTGACCGCCTCGTCCAGGTTCATGAGCTGATTGCACAACATCGTCCAGGTCGCGAGGAGCGGCGGGGCGATGGTCTTGTCGGCCGGGCTGTCACCGACGGTGAGGAGGGCGGAGGCATCCCCGGGTTCGGCCTGATAATGCGAGAGCAGGGAAAGCCGGCTCGACAACATCACTTCCCTTTCGTCCTCGCGGAGCGGACGGGAGAGGATGCGACGGGCCGCGAGATCGAGGGTTCGGGCGTCGTCGCCCCGGCCCTCTTTGAGCGAGTGTGTCGCAAGGTGGCGGGCGGCCTCGATGAACTGGGGATCGTTGAGGGTCACGAGCGCCTGGAGCGGGGTGTTGGTGCGGTCGCGTTTCGAGCAACTGACTTCGCGGTTGGGGGCGTTGAAAATCTCCATGCTGGCGGGCGGGGCCATGCGTTTCCAAAAGTTGTAGACGGTGCGCCGGTAAAGACCCTCGCCCTTGTCCTGCACGTATTTGGCGGTGCCCATGCCGACGGTTTCCCATACGTTCTCCGGTTGGTAGGGTTTGGTGCCGGGACCACCCATGCGGGTGGAGAGAAGCCCGCTCGCGGCGAGGGCGGCGTCGCGGATCATTTCGCCGTCCATGCGGAAGCGGGGTCCGCGGCTGAGGAGGCGGTTGTCGCGGTCTTTCTCCAGTTTCCCGGGAGTGATGAGAGCGGCCTGACGGTAGGTCGAGGACATCACAATGGTTTTAAAAAGCGCCTTGGTGTCCCAGCCCGATTCGAGGAAGCGGAGGGCGAGCCAGTCGAGCAATTCGGGATGGCTCGGGGTCGCGCCCATGATTCCGAAATCGTCGGGAGTGGCGACGATTCCGCTGCCGAAAATCTGCTGCCAGAACCGGTTCACGGTGACGCGGGCGGTGAGGGGATTGGCGGGATCGACAAGCCATCGGGCCAGTCCGAGACGGTTGGCGGGAGCGCCCTCGGGGACGGGGTGGAGCACGGCGGGAGGTGCCGCTGCAACCAACTCACCGACTTCGTCGTAGGCACCCCGCAAGAGGATGTTGGCCATGGCGGGAGAGTCTTTCTTCTCCTCCTGGATGTGGGTCACGGGGCTGCGACGCCGGATCGCCTCGCGTTCCCCTTCCGCCTGAACGACCGCGAGATTGGATTTTTGCCAGGGTTCTTCGTGGACCGCGAGATAATGCCGGAAGAGATTTTCGGTCTCTTCGGGCTTCCTTTTTTCGCCGGCTGCAAGGGCGGCGTTGAGGCCGGGGAGCTGGTGGATTCTCGCGGCTTCCGGAGCGCTGAGACGTTTTTTGAAAATACGCAGATCCTGGATCTGGCCGTCTGTGAAAGGCATCCCCGTGCTGCGTTGCCCCAGGCGCAGCGGTGTGGTCGTGCGCGTCTCGGCGTCGGCCCGGAGCTTTTCGGTGGTGGCGCGCAGGGGAGTGTCGGTGCCATTGAGGTAGAGCCGCACGCCTCCGGCTTTTCCGCCGCCGTCGTAGGTCACGACAAGATGCTGCCACCGGCCGGGCGCGAGAACGGCTCTCGTCGTGGTGACCTTGAGGGCATTCCCCGGCCAGGTGTCGATGAGGTGAAAGGCGAGGCTGCGGTTTTCCTGCAGAATGTCCCAGCCGCGATGGGCCGCCCCGTCGTCCATCCGGGCGATGAGAGAACCGCTGAAACCATCCTTGGGCGAGCGCACCCAGAGGGCGATGCTGAAGGCTTCGTCGCGGGCGAAGTTGGCGAGATCCCCCAGCGCGACCGGAGTGTCTTTTTTCAACACCGGCGCCTTGCCGAAGCGCCCGCCCGCCGCCCAGGTGAGTTCGCCGGACGCCTCGAAAGCGGCCCCGGCGGGAAAACGGGCCGCGAGTCGTGAACCCGCGCCCTCGTTGAGGGGAAGATGGACGACGAGATCGTCTCCGGGCATGTCTTCCTCCAGTCCGGCGGGGGTCGCGGTGGCGAGCCAGGTTTCAAATCCGGGTTTGGCGAGAGTCCGGCGTTCCTCTCGTTTGGCCGAGGCGGCGGCGATCTCGCCGGGGAGGGCGTCCCAGCGGACCCGGTCGGTTTCGTTCGGCAAAACGAGAATGGGGCCGCTGTCCTTGACGTTGCCGTCCTTGGGACCCTGCGTGGTGTTGCGGAAAAAGGCGGCCATGGCGTAATAATCCTTCGCCGTGATCGGATCAAATTTGTGGTCGTGGCACTGGGCGCAGTTCAAGGTCAGTCCGAGATAGACCCAACCAAGCGTTTGAACCCTATCGGAAGCATAAAAAGCGAGATTTTCCGCGTCGATGGTGCCGCCCTCGTTGGTCGTCATGTTGCAGCGCTGGAAACCGGTTGCGATGAGTTGGTCTTCCGACGGGTCGGGGAGGAGATCGCCCGCGATCTGCTCGACGGTGAATTGGTCGAAGGGTTGGTTGCGGTTGAAGGCCGCGATGACCCAGTCGCGATAGGGCCACATCTCGCGGTAGTTGTCGAAATGGAGGCCGTGGGTGTCGGCGTAACGCGCCGCGTCGAGCCAGTAGCGACCGCGATGTTCTCCCCAGCGAGGTGAGGCGAGATAGCGGTCGACTTGCTTTTCGTAGGCGTTAGGGTCCTTGTCGGCGACAAAGTTTTCGACTTCCTCCGGGGTCGGTGGCAGCCCGGTGAGATCGAAAGCGAGACGGCGGAGGAGGGCGCGGCGGTCCGCTTCCGGGGCGGGGGTCAGTCCGGCCCGGTCGAGTTGCGCGAGGACGAAGCGGTCGATGGGATTGACGCCCCAGCTTTGTTTCGGGAGAGAGGGCGGGGCGGGTGGCTCCGGCGCGACAAAACTCCAGTGCGGCTGCCAGTCGGCCCCTTCGACGATCCAGCGGCGGATCAACGCGATTTCCTCCGGTTTCAGATGCTTGTGAGCGCCCGGCGGCGGCATGATGTCGTCGGGATTGTCGGTGATGATGCGGCCGTAAAAGGAGCTTTCTTCGGGTTTGCCGGGAATCACGACGGGGTCGGCATCGTCGCCGCCGAAGAGACCGCGCTCGGTGTCGAGGCGGAGGTCGGCCTCGCGGGTGGCGGAGTCGGGGCCGTGGCACTGGAAGCAGGCCTCGGCGATGATAGGCCGCACGTCGCGGTTGAACGAGAGCGGGGTATCGGCGGCACCGAGAAAACCAAAACCACCAAAACCGCCTGCGACGGCCGGGAGAACGAGA
>CAYLJC010000462.1:0-3168 GCA_964383345.1 uncultured Akkermansia sp.
TCGTCGGTTCGCCCTTTGCCTTCCGCCGCCACGGCAAAAACGGCACCTGGATGAGCGAGTTGCTCCCCCACACCGCCGCCATCGCCGACGAGATCACGGTGATCAAGTCCATGCACACCGACGCGATCAACCACGGTCCCGGCGTCACCTTCATGCAGACCGGTGCCCAGATCGGTGGACGCCCCAGCATCGGCTCGTGGCTCAGCTACGGGCTCGGTTCTCCCAATGACAATCTTCCGGGTTTCGTGGTCCTCATCACCAAGGACCAGAAAGGCCAGCCCCTCGTGAGCCGCCTTTGGGGCAGCGGGTTTCTTCCCGGCAAACACGACGGGGTCCGGTTCCGCCCGGACAAGGATGCGGTCCTCTATCTCAACAATCCCGACGGTCTCGATTCCCGCTCGCGCCGTCGCATGCTCGACAGCCTGGAGGAACTCCACCGCCTCCAATTGGAAAAATCGGGGGACACCGCCCTCGAGACCCGCATCGCCCAATATGAGATGGGTTTCCGGATGCAGGCTTCCATCCCCGAGGTGACCGATCTTTCCTCCGAATCCGAGGCGACCTTCGCCCTTTACGGGGAAGAGGCTCGCACGCCGGGGACCTACGCGGCGAACTGTCTCATGGCCCGCCGTCTCGCTGAGCGCGGGGTGCGGTTCATCCAACTCTATCATCAGGATTGGGATCACCACGGCGGACTCCCCGGCGGACTCAAGAGAAAATGCGCCGAGACCGACCGGGCTTCCGCCGCGCTCGTCATCGACCTGAAACAGCGCGGTCTGCTCGATGACACCCTGGTGATCTGGGGCGGGGAATTCGGCCGTACCAATTACTGTCAGGGCAAATTCAGCCCCACCAGTTTCGGGCGCGATCACCATCCCAAATGTTTTTCCATCTGGATGGCCGGGGGCGGGGTCAAGGCGGGCCACAGCCACGGTCTCACCGACGACTACGGCTACAACATCCTGGAGGGCGGCGTCCACGTCCACGACTTCCACGCGACCCTGCTCCACCTCCTCGGGGTCGATCACGAGCAGCTCACCTTCCAGTACCAGGGCCGCCATTTCCGCCTGACAGACGTCCACGGAAAGGTTGTGAACGAGATCCTGGCGTAGAAAGCCGGCGATTCACCAGAGGGTGTAGCCGCCGTCGATCACCAGGGTCGCACCGGTCATGTAGCGCGAAGCGTCGCTCGCGAGGTAAACCGCGAGAGGACCGAGATCCTCGGGTTCGCCGAATTTTCCCATGGGAATGTTTTTCAGAAATTCGCCGATCACCTCCGGATTTTCCCGGGCCCAGCGCTGGTTCGGTGCGGTGAAAAATCCGCCCGGACAAATCGCGTTCACCGTCACGCCGAACGGAGCCCAGTCCGCCGCCGTGGCTTTGGTAAACTGAATCACCGCCGCCTTGGCCGTCTCGTAGCTGCGTCCGCCGATGCCGCGATTGGCGATCAGGCCGGAAATGGAGGCGACGTTGATGACGCGACCGCCCCCGCCCCGCCGCACCATCGCGCCACCGAGAATGCGGGTGCAGAGGAAGGTGCTGGTGAGGTTGAGATCGAGGATGCGCCGCCAATCCGCGAGCGATTGTTCCTCGACCGGAACATTGAGGAGCCGACCTCCGACGTTGTTGATGAGCAGATCGACGGGGCCATGTTCCGCCAGAGCGCGGGAGCAGGCGGCCTCACATTCGTCCGGATGCCCCATGTCCCCGGCGATCGTGACCGCCTCGCGTCCGAGCGCCCGGATCGCCCCGGCGGTCTCCTCGAGACTGGCTTCGTCGCGTCCTGTCAAGATCACATCGGCCCCGGCCTCGGCGATGGCGAGAGCCATTTCCCGGCCCAATCCCCGGCTCCCTCCGGTGATGAAAAGGCGTTTCCCGGCGAGGGAAAATCGGTCGAAGAGGCCCATGGAAAAATCGCCTCAGCGCTTTGCTTTCGGGGCGGGTTTGGGGTCGAGATTGGCATCGAGGTCCGCCTGGGTGAGGGCGGGGGTGTCGATACCCTCTTCGGGAATTTCCGCTCCGGCGATCCAGCAGATCGCGTTGAGGATGGTCTTGCGGAAGTCGTCCTGCGCCCAGTTGTCGTGGTAATGGAGTCCGGTGAATCCGAATCCGCGACCTCCCTCGGCGCGCTCGATGACCCAACAAAGATGTTGCGGCTCTTTCTCCGCGACCATTTTCCGCACTTCGGGATTGCCCGAATGATTCCCGTCGGGCCGCGCCATCGTCTCCTCGGGCGGAATCGCCGAGAGGATCGGGGTCACCCCGGCCATGTCTTTGATGAAACGCATGTTGAAATACCACTCGTCGTGGATCGTGAAGGGTTTCACGCCGCGAGCGACGGGATGCCGCGGCAGCGTTGCAAACGTCCCGTCCCAGTGCGGATTGACCGAATGGTTGATTTCAAAAGCCCCGCCGGTCGCGGCGATGAGGGTGTCGTTCGGTTCACCCGGGGTCATCTCCACGGCGTAGTGGAGCGTGCCGACCCCGACGCCCTGCTCGCGCAGGTAGTCGATCTGGCGAAGATGCCAGTAGGCGGGATGACGCGGGCCGCCGTCGGACTGGATCACGAGGGCGTCGGCATTCTGGAAAGCACTCGCGTCGTTCGGCCATCCGTTGAGATAGGAAGTCACGTGAACCTTGTCACCGTGATGGGTGTTGAGCAGCTTTTGTGCGAGCAGCGCCCCCGCGTTGTGTTCGTGCATCCGCGCGGCGTGGCTGGGTTTGCCGGCGACATAGACCACCTTTTTGACGTCGCCGAGAGGGAGCCGCTTCAGTCGGATATTGCGAAACTGCACTTTCATCGGCGGCCCCTTGTGGAGCTGGAAGGCGAGCAGTCCCGCCCGCCGCCGGACATCGGTGTCTTCGTCGACGATTTCGGACATCTTGGTGCCGTTGATCTCGCAGGTGATTGTGTGCCCCCGCGCCACGATGCGGGCTGTGCCCGCGCGCGGGGCGAACGGAGGGGAGACGAGGCGATGGCGAGCCCGCGGGTCCGGCCGGACGAGAGCGAGCCCCGGATCATCGAGATCGACGCCGCACGGGTCCTCGGCCGCGAGCAGCGGCATTTCGGGGTGATCGACATCGGCTCGAACTCCGTGCGGCTCGTGGTCTACGACGACCTCACCCGGGCGCCGTTCGCCCGGTTCAACGAGAAGTCGTTCGTGGCGC
>CAYLJC010000463.1:0-3154 GCA_964383345.1 uncultured Akkermansia sp.
GATGCGCTTTTCGTCAAGGGGGTGGGTACTGAGAAACTGCGGGGTGCTCCCGCCGGAGGCGTTTTTGTTGCGCCAGGCGGCGAAGCGCTGCCACAAGGAGATGGACTCGCGCGGATCGTAGCCGGCCCGGGCCATGAAGATCGCCCCCATGCGGTCGGCCTCGAGTTCCTGTCCCCGGGAAAAGGCCTTCGTTGCGACGAGGGCCCCCGCTCCGAGCAGGGCGGTGGGGACGGCACCGTTGCGGTCGTCTTTGTTCAGCAGGTAACCGGCTCCAGCCACGGCGGCCCCGGCAAGGGCGTTCTGCGAGAGCCTCTCGCCCGAGTGGCGGGCGACGACGTGGGCGACTTCGTGGCCGATCACGGCGGCGAGACCGGCTTCGTTTTGACTGACCTGGAAGAGGCCGCTGTGGACCCCGACCTTGCCACCGGGAAGGGCGAAGGCATTGGGAGTGGGATCGTCGAAGACCACGAACTCCCACTGCGCGTTCGGCACCGGCATGACTTTCGAAAGCCTTGTCCCGACGCGTTGGACGAGCGCGTTCTGTCCCGGATCGGTCGAGATCTTCAGGGTCTGCTTCATTTTCTGAAACTCTGTCAGGCCGAGGGAGGCCTCCTGGGCCGGGTCGAGGAAATTCACCTGCCTGCGACCCGTTTCGGGCACGGTGGTGGTGCAGGCGACCGCCACGAGCGCGGCGACGAAGGTGGCAACGGCATAGAGCGAAGCGGGAGGTCTTTTCATGAGAACAATCAAAGCAGGGAAAGCAAGCAGGTCTGGCGGTGGCACGCCTATGTAAGAACGTGTCACGAGACGTGGAATTAGAAAATTCCGGCCTTTCCGGCGGGGAAATCACGGTGGGGAGAAGGGAGAATACGCCGACGAGTTCTCCCGCGTTCCCTCTTTTCCGCTGTTAGAAAAACAATGCGGCGAGGGCGTCGTCGTCGAGTTGTCCGGGATCGGCCACGGCCATGAGCTGACCGAGGTACTCGATGGAGGCCATCTCCGAGGCCGGATCGAAATTGTCGGATTGATTTTCTGAGAGTGCCAGGACAGGGTAGGCACTGTCGGGAGCGGGTGCCTCTTCGGGCGGGGAGACGAGGACGAAGGCGGCGACGAGACCGGCGCAGGCGGTCGCGCCGAGGAGCGGGACCGGTCGGGCGAAAAGGGATCGCAGTCTGTCCCACGGGCCGGAGCGTTCCTGTTCCAGCCCGCGCACTTCGCGCAGCACATTGCGGACGAAGAAGGGGGAGGGCTCGCGTTCCTTCGCCCGTCGCAGCAGTTCCCAGGCCTGATCGTTCGAATCCGATTGGTTCATGTGGGATACAACCCGCCCGATTCAAAAGAGTTTCGGGGTTTCGAAAAAATCACCGGATGTGGGGGGAGTCGATGAATCCCTCGAGCTGTCGGATCCTCGTGGGATGACGCATTTTCCGCAGCGCCTTGGCTTCGATCTGTCGGATGCGCTCGCGGGTCACCTGAAATTGTTTGCCCACTTCCTCGAGGGTGCGGCTGTAGCCGTCGACCAGTCCGAAACGCTGCTCGAGGACTTCGCGCTCGCGGGGATTGAGGGTGTCGAGGACGTCCCTGATGCGGTCTTTCAGCATGGACATGGAAGTCACGTCGCTGGGATCGTCGGCACCCTTGTCTTCGATGAAGTCGCCGAGGCTGGTTTCATCGTTGTCGCCGACGGGGGCCTGGAGGGAGATGGGCTGCTGCGCCATTTTCAGGACCGCACTGACCCGCTCGACGGGAAGGTGGATCTCGTCCGAGATCTCCTCGGGAGTGGGTTCACGCCCGTATTCCTGCACGAGCTGTTTCTGCACTCGCATGAGCTTGTTGATCGTCTCTATCATGTGCACCGGAATGCGGATGGTGCGGGCCTGATCGGCGATGGAGCGGGTGATGGCCTGACGGATCCACCAAGTCGCGTAGGTGGAAAACTTGTAGCCACGGCGGTATTCGAATTTCTCGACCGCTTTCATCAGGCCCATGTTGCCCTCCTGGATGAGGTCGAGGAAGGAGAGACCGCGGTTGGTGTATTTTTTCGCGATGGAAATGACGAGGCGCAGATTGGCTTCGACCATCTCGTCCTTGGCGCGGCGGGCCTCCTCGACATGATCGTTGAGCCGGGCGGCGACGGCGTCGAATTCCTCCTGCGTCATCCAAACTTCTTTCTCGAAGGCGGTCCTGGCGCGGGTCGCGTCGCATTTGTCCTGCCGATCGTCGGCTCCCGAGGCCTGCGATTTCAAGGAGTGGGAACGGGTCGCGTATTCCGCCGTGAAGGTCACGAGATCCTCGGTCACTTTTTGTTTGAAATAAAAGCGGGTGTAGATCCTGGCGAGTTCGGAGAGGCCTTTCTCGAAAGCCTCGGTCACCTCCTGAATCGAGGTCTCCGGTCTGGGGTGACGGATCTCAGTGTAGGCTTCCGCGAGCGTGTCGCGCAGGCCCGACACTTGTTGGCAGAGTTTCTCCAGGTTTTTGAGGTAACGGGAGCGGCTCTCGATTTTTTTGTCGAGAATGATGCGGTCGAAGCGTTCGTCGCCTTCCGCGAGGCGTTTGGCGATGTCGAGATAGGCGTCGGGAATGAAACCGAAGCGGGTCAGGATATGACGGATCTCGCTCTCGGAGCGTTCGATCCGTTTCGATATCTCCACTTCCTGCTCGCGGGTGAGGAGGGGGACCTGTCCCATCTGTTTCAGATACATCCGCACCGGATCGTCGAGAATGTCGAGGCGGCCTTCGCGTCCGACGGGACGTTTTTTCCCCTCCTCGTCCTCCAGGTCGTCGTCGATCACTTCGGCATCTTCATCGAGACTCCCGGCCTTCACGTCGTCCACCTCCGCAGCGTCGATGATGCGGAATTTCATCGTGCGGAGCCGCTCGATGAGGTCTTCCAGCAGTTCGACATCGGTTGTGGTGTCGGGAATGGCTTCGTTGATGTCGTCAAAGGTGAGATAATCCTGCTCCTTCGCGAGTCGGATGAGATCGCGGATGATGGGGCGGAATTCGGGGGAGTCGAGGGGGAGCTTGCCTCCGCTTTCCGCGTGTTCCGTGTCTGCCAATTCCGTAGCGACGTTGCCGGAGGAGCCCATTGTCGCGGCATGACGGTTTTCTTCCGATTTTTTGGTTGCCCGCCTCCCTCTCGGCTTGCTACTCT
>CAYLJC010000464.1:0-3144 GCA_964383345.1 uncultured Akkermansia sp.
TCCCCCCATCGAACGCCGCTCCTGTCTCGGCCAATCCCTCGCCGGACTCGCCGCCGCCTCGCCCGCCCTCGCGGCCCTCGCGGCCCTCGCCGAGGAGACCGCCGCCGCCAAACCGCTCCGGCTCGGTCTCGTCTCGGCGGCCAGCTACGGCGCGACCTACGGGCCGGAACCGAAACCCCGCACGCCCGGTTCCAACCACGGCACCGCCTTCGCGACCACTTTCAACGGTTACGACGAGGAAAAGGCGAAGAACTTCAAGGGCACCTTCGTCAAGGCGGCCAAGCGGATCGACGCGGGCAAGGTCGTGAAGATCTGGGACCCTGACAAAACCTCCGCCGCGGCCATCGCGGACATTTGCGGCATCGAGACCGTGGCCGCCACTCCCGAAGAATGTGTCGATAATGTCGACGCCGCCCTCCTCATCGACGACGGGAGCGGCGCCCAATGGAAATACGCCGAAGCCGCCCTCCGCAAGGGCGTCCCCACCTTTTGCGACAAGCCCCTCGCGATGAGCGCCAAGGAGGCCGCCTCGATCGCGAAGATCGCGAAGGAGACCGGCACCAAATTCATGTCCGCGAGCAGTCTGCGTTTTGTCCCCGACATCGTGAAGCTGCGCGAAGATTCCGCCGCGATCGGACCGATCCGCCTCTGCACCGTGACCGGGCCCGGCGATCTCATTTATTACGGTATCCACGCCCTTTCCATGGCCTACGCGGTGCTCGGACCGGGCGTGGTCAGCGCCCACAACACCGGACGCGAGGGCGCCCACATCGTGCGGCTCCGTCATGAAAAGGACCTCGACATCGTCCTGATGGTGGGCGCGCGCGAGCGGATGCGGGCGAGTTCTTCCATTCAACTCTTCGGTGAAAAAGGCACCCTGCGGGTCGAACCGGATCTGAAAGATCTCTACGCCTACCTCCTCGAAGCCTTCCTCGATCTGGTTCTCCGCGACAAGGTGAGCGTGCCCGTCGAGGAAGAGGTCGAGCTCATCGCCGCGCTCGAGGCCGGACAACAATCGCTCGCGCTCGGCCGCGAAGTGAAGCTGGACGAAATGATGTGATCCGCCGACATGACGAAGGCGTTCCAATGGAGGCGTGAGCGGGAACAGCTTCTCCTGAAAGAGGCCCGGGCCCTGCCCTACGAAACCCTCCCGGATGGCAGCGAACTCGTCATACACTTGTATCTTCCCCGGGATTCCGGCGAGAGCGGATTGCGGCCGGGCTTTCTCTTTTTCCACAGCGGCGCCTGGGATCGCGGCAGCGTCGTCCAGTTCGCCCCCCAGGCGCTCTACTACGCGGAGCGGGGGGCCGTCTGCGGCTTGGTCGAGTACCGCAACCGCGGCAGTCATCCCGGATCGTGTCCGACCGATGCTCTGCGCGATGGTCGGGCCGCGATCCACACCCTGCGTCAGCATGCCGCATCGTATCGTCTCGATCCCTTCCGGATCGTTGCCGTGGGCGGTGGAGCGGGTGCCAATATCGCAGCGGGCGCGGCGATGGGCGTTCTCCTGCCGGAGGGGGATCCGGTCCACAACGAAGCGTCCGCCCGGCCCGATGCCGCGATTCTGTGTAGCGCGATTCTCGACCTTCACAAGGGCGGCTACGGGTACGATGCGTTCACCGACGCGGAGGAGGCCCGTCTCGCCTCGCTCTCGCGTTCCATCGCCGCGGACATGCCGCCTCTCCTGCTGCTCCACGGTACCGCCGACCGTCTCGTTCCCTGCGAGGATGCCGCCGCGTTTGTCGAAAAAATGCAACGGCATCACAATGTCTGCGAATTCGCCGCCTTCGAAGGACGCGACGGGAACTTTTACAATTTTAATGTCGATCCCGTTTCCTACGAAGCCTCTCTCGCGACGATGGACGATTTTCTCGACCGGCACGGGCTTCTCCGAAAAGGGGAAAAACACGAAAGCCCCCAGATCATCTCGTGGCGCGAGCGGGACTATTGAGCCCTTCGAAATTCTGCGGTAAGGTGGAGGCCGAATGTCCCGGTTCTTCCCTCTGATCGTCCTGCTTTTCCTGCCGGGGCTCCCCGTTTTGTCGATCGGACAGGGTCCGGTTGATTCCGAACTCTGGGAGCTGGCTTTTGTCGACGAGTTCGACGGGGAAAAACTCGATTATTCCAAATGGACCCCCAAAGATCCCTGGGGAGTGGTGCGCAACGACGAACTCCAGGCCTACATCGTCAAGGCTTTCCACACCGAAGGAGGCATCCTCACGATACGCTGCGAGGACGAGCCCGCCTTTTACGACGGAGCCAAACGCGACTATCGCTCGGGCATGATGTCCACTTCGGGCAAGTTCGCGCAGACCTACGGACGCTTCGAGATCCGCTGCCGGATCCCACGGGGGAGGGGACTCTGGCCCGCCTTCTGGCTGCTGCCCGACCCGCCGGCCTGGCCGCCCGAGATCGACGTCTTCGAAATCCTCGGGCACGAGATCGACAAGGCCTACCTCTCCCTGCACCGGCCCGACCCGGCGAACCCCGGCGGCGCTTCTCTCTCCGTCACCGGCGAATATAAAGGAACCGACTTTGCCGACGGTTTCCACACCTTCGCGATCGAGTGGGACGAGGGGGCGATCCGGTGGTACATCGACGGAGTGGAGCGCTACCGCGTCACCGAGCACGTGCCGCGCCAGCCCATGTTCCTGCTCGTGAACCTGGCCGTCGGCGGCGCTTGGGCGGGTGCTCCCACGCCGGAGACCGTTTTCCCCGCCGACTTCCTCGTCGATTACGTCAAGGTCTGGAAAAAACGTGCCGCCTCGGCGGAGCGGGCGGAACCCTCGCCGGAGAAAGGGAGGGGAACCGGCGAAACGAACCGGTAGATTGTGAATAATGCGGCACTTTGGATGACGTGACTTGCGTTTTTCCCCGCGTTCTGCGATTTTCCCGGTCATGAAACGTTCCCTCCCTTTCGTTGGTGTCCTGCTTTTGATGACCATGCCCGTGGTCGCACGGACGTGGAAGCAGGCTTCGACCGGTAAAGTCATCGAAGCGGAACTCATCAAGGTGGAGGACGGCAAGGCCCATCTCAAACTCGCCGACGGGCGCACCGGTCTCGTCGAGGTGCTCTCCCTCAGCCTCGAAGACCAGGAATTTCTCGCCTCGGTGGAAAAACGGGAAACCGCCGCTGCCGACGCC
>CAYLJC010000465.1:0-3140 GCA_964383345.1 uncultured Akkermansia sp.
GTTTCAATTTCTTTCGCAGCTCCCCCCGTCAGGTCTACGCGGATTCACCGGAAAGAGACCGCCTCATTCTCAAGGAATTCGAGCCCGCCCTGCCTCCGAGCCAGTTTGGCGACATGCTCGTGCTCAACTCGGGCGGGCGCATCATCCATGGCTGCATCCACATCGCGGCCGACATCGTCTACACCAAGAACGGAGCCGATATTTTCTCACCCTGGATGCTGATGAAGATACAGGACGTCGTCGGCTACCACGATGTCCTCGGCGACGTCACCATCAGCACCTTCCGGAAGCGCGCCCCCGCGCCCGTCATCCCCCTGCAGTAAGAAAAGCAGTAGGACTCTCTCTCCTTTTCAGACCAACGGAAGGAAAACCGCCCCGAGCAGGAGCGCGGCGAGACCGGCGAGGGACATGAGGATCATCATGATACTGACGGACTTGAACGTTTCCATCGGGGTCATCCCGCTCATGCGTCCGATCAGCCAGAAGCCACTGTCATTGGCCCATGAGATCGGCTTCGAGCCGCAACCGATGGCGAGGGCGAGGTAGAGCGCCGAATAGGAGAGATCGGTCCCCATGGCCAAGGGCGCGACCATGCCTCCGGCGGTGATCATCGCGACCGTCGCGGAACCCTGTGCGGTCCGGATGAGCGCGGTGACGAGATAGGCCACCGGGATGAGCAGGAGGGTCTGGCTGCCTTCGATGGATGAGCTGATGATACGGGCGATATCGGTGTCCTTGAGGATCGCGCCGAAGGCACTCCCCGCAGCGGTGATCAGGATGATCATGCCGCCGCTCGCGAGGCCGTCCTCCACCGCCCCGCGGGTGGACACCCCCGCCGGGCTGTGACGAATGAGAAGCCAAATCGCCGCCGCCGCCGAGAGAAGCAGCGCGATATTTTTATCACCGAGAAAAGTGATCATCGGATGGCTCACCCCGACCACCGACAGAATCGCCTCGCCGGCGATCAGAACGACGGGAAGAACAATGGGGAGCAACGAAAACCAGAGCGAGGGGGCCGGAACGGAGGCGTTTCTCTCCTCGAAAATGACAGGGGACGGAGATTCTTCGCGCAGGGAGATAACCCATCGCCTGTCCGCCCAGTAGGCGTAGGCGATGCCCACACTGACCGCTACCCCTCCCACGACCAACCCGCCAATCATCATGGCCCCCACCGAGACCTGATCGCCGAAGAGTCCCGCCACCGTGAGCGGTCCCGGTGTCGGAGGCACCAGGGAATGCGCCATGGTGGCTCCGGCGACGATGGTCAGAATGTAGAGCAGATAGTGTTTTCCCGTTTGTTTCCGCATCGCCTTTCCCAGGGGCATGAGCAGATAGAAAACCGTGTCAAAGTAAACCGGGACGCCGAGGGTGAACGCACTGGCGGCAAAAGCAAAAGGCGTCCCCCGGATTCCAAAAAGGAGTATCAGGGAATCGACAACGCGCCTCGCCCCGCCCGAATCGAGGAGACACCGCCCGATCACCGCCGCCATCGCGATGATGAGGGCGATGTTTCCACAGCCCTCGCCGAAGGCTCGCGTGAAGCGGGAGACAAACCAGACTTCCGCCTCCGCTTCCGCCCGTGCGTCCGCCGAGGCATACGCCGGTGGCACCGGTTCGACCCTCTCACCGCTTGCGGTAAAGAGGGCTTCCCTCTCTTCGGCCGAAAGGGCCGAGCGGTACAGCAACTCGGTCGGAGTGAGGGCCGCGACGGTGAGGGAAGCGATCGTCAGGGCGATAAAAGGATGCCACCTCAACCCGATGATGCCGATCACGACAACCAACACCCCGACGAGCAATAATGTGGCAGGTCCCATCATGCACAGGGTGATACAAAAAGCATCTCCCCATGGCAATCCGGAATTGGCAGAAATCACTCACCGATTCGCCGGGCGGATCCCCTCTTTTCCCACGTCGGGGATCGGGGATCGAAACCGTCTCCCCGTCCTATTTCATCGAGGCAAAACGGGACGCGAGCAAATCCGCAGCGGAGACTTCGCCCTGTTTTTCCCGGGTCGAGTCGATCCACTGTTGTTCGAGCTGGTTTTTGGTCGGGCGGTCGGCTTCGTAAAAGACCCCGAACTTGCCCGGGTATTGGAGCGAGGCGAGCTGATAGGCGGCGTTCTCGTCGGTGACATCGTGCCGCTCGAGATCTTCAGGGGTGTTGTCCCACTTTTTCTCTTCGATGACATCGAACTCGCCGCCTTTGCGCGGATTTCCATCATCAAAGATGCCGGGATAAAAGACGACACATTCGGAGAGCACTTCCACCACACTGAAACCGGGATGGAGGATGGCGCGCTCGAAGACCGCCATCATGTGTTTCACCTGCACCGCATGGGTGCGGGCGACAAAACCGGCGCCTCCGTAGACGAGTTTTTTCATCGGATTGATCGGCTGGTCGATCGCCCCGGTCGGATCCGTCTTGGATTTGAAACCCTTCGGACTGGTCGGCGAGGTCTGCTTTTTGGTGAGACCGTAGACGAAGTTGTCCATCACGATGTAGGTGAGATTGACGTTCTTGCGGGCGGCGTGATCGAGGTGGTTGCCCCCGATGGAATATCCGTCGCCGTCGCCGCCGAAGGCAAAGACATGGAGGTCGGGACGAGACAGGCTCACACCGGTCGCAAACGGGAGGGCGCGCCCGTGGATGAAATGAACGCCGTGGCCGTTCACAAAATAGGGAAAGCGCGAAGAGCATCCGATCCCGGCGATGGTGCAGATTTTCTCGTGGGGAATCTGGAGCTTCTCAAGAACCTTGAAAAAGGCGGCCAACACCGCGAAGTCCCCGCAGCCGGGACACCAGGTGGGATGGTCGGCGGTGAGGTCTTTTTTGGTGAGGGGCTTGACGGGTTCGGCGGTCGCGGACATGGCGAAGGAAGGATACAGGGAACAATCAGGCGGGGCGGATGAGGGATTCGACGCGTTCGAGGATCTCGCGGATTTTGAAATTGAGGCCGTCAGTCTTGCAGACGGATCGGATTTTGGGATCGCAATAGCGGGCGCGCAGCAGGGTGGCGAGCTGTCCGTAGCCGTAGAGCCCTTCGTCATTCATCTCGACGACGACGACGTCCTCGTAGTTCGCGAAAAGGGTGTCCAGCGCACCGGGCATGGGGCTGAGATGACGCAGATGAATCGCGGCC
>CAYLJC010000466.1:0-3140 GCA_964383345.1 uncultured Akkermansia sp.
CATCCTGGCCGAAAAAGCTGTAGAAATAACGGGTCCTGAGGTCCGTGATATTGTGCGCCGCCATCATGTTGCGGTCGAGAGGTTGGAACTGGAGCCCCGCGAAAAGAACGAAATTGGGCTCCTGGTCGTACTGAACCGACTGGATCAGATAAGGAATGAACCGCTTCAGGGTGATCGTGACCTCCTCGCGGGCACCCTCCCGCCAGATTTCCAGATCGACGGTATCGCCGGAAAATTTCCGCTCGATGATTTCGTTGAGATCGACGCGCTCGTCGTCGATCTCGATAAACCCATCGGAAGCGATGGGATGGCCGTCGATCGAGAGAAGGACGTCTTTTGTTTTCAGGATTCCCCCGGCCGAGCCCGCCGCGTCCGCCTCCGCGACCATCACGCCGATACCGTCGTTGGGCAGCCCCAGCGCCCGTCGCTGGGCGGGATTGAGGATGTTGAGCACGCTGGTGGCCATGTCCACATATCGATCGTAGTCCCCGTCCTCGACATCCTTGAGGAACCGCTCGATCACCGGCACGGGAATCATGTAGCCGGTGTTCTGCGCGACGTCGCCGCTGTAGCCCTGGAAAGCGACCCCGACGACCTGGTTGTTCTGCAGGACGGGACCACCGGAGTTGCCCGGGTTGATCGCCGCGTCGATTTGGATGGCGAGGTGGTTGTCCACCCCGGAGTGGCTGTAGGTGCGGAAGTCGATCCGCGAGACGATCCCGCGGGTCACCGAGATGCGCTCACCCCCGACGGGGTAGCCCACCGCGATGACCGTGGTGTTGAGCTTCGGAGTTCCGCCGATGAAAAGAGGCTGCACCCCCTTGAAGCCCATCTCAAAATCGAGTTCGGATTCGAGTTCCAACATGGCCAGATCACAGTCGTGGGCGACAAACAGGACCCGAGCCTGGTAGGGTTTGGGGTCGTTCACCTTTTTGATGTAAATGAGGCGGCTGTTGCTCACAACGTGGGCGTTGGTGACGAACCGGTTCGGACCGACGAGAAACCCGGTTCCATTGCCGCTGCCCATGCCGCCGACGTTCCACGGGACGCGGTAGTTGGGCTGCTTCGTATCCACTTCCACCCGGACGATGGCATCGAATTCGATCTCCGAGAGGTCGGCCTGGACGGACTCCGGCGGGGGGAGATCAACCACCGGCTCGGCGGGCGCGGTGGGCGGTGCGACCGGCGGATTCAGGAGCGGTCCGACGCGGGGACCTTGCTGCTGGGCCAAAAGACCGCCGACGACAAAGGCGAGGGAAAGTCCGAGCACCGGAAACAGCCGGATGAGAGGGGCAGGTGAAAATTTCATGAAAAGTGTCCCGCGAATCGCGCCCGGAGCGGCAATAACGCGGAGAGGCCGAAAGTGTAAAGTTTTGAAAAAGAAAGTCAACGCTCGCAGCTCCCTCATTCAGGGATGGCGACGTCGTTCCGGTGAGCCGACGGACCGCCGGTTTCGGAACGGGAGACTTTTCGCGACCCCGGCCTTCACTCCAAAAACTTCCCCGGATTCAATATCCCCTGCGGATCGAGGGCGGCCTTGAGCTGGCGATGAACCGCGAACGAGACATCCCCGACGGCGTCCCGGAACCACGGTTTTTTGGCGATGCCGACACCGTGTTCTCCGGTGATCTGGCCGTCGTGGGCGATGACCCAGCGAAACAGGAGATCGAGAGCGGCATCGGCTTTGGCTTTTTCCTCCGGATCGGTTTCATAGTCTTTGACCATGAGATTGGTGTGGATATTGCCGTCGCCGGCGTGTCCGAAGCAGGCCACGGCGATGCCGGTGTCCTTTTCGAGCTGGCGGGCGAAACGGACGAGATCGACGAGCCGGGAGCGGGGCACCACGATGTCTTCGTTCAGTTTGGTGAGGCCGGTGGCGCGGAGGGAATAGGAAAACTCGCGGCGCAACCGCCAGATCGCCTCGCAAGCGGCCTTGTCGCGGGCCTCTTCGACAGTGAGCGCTCCGAGCGAATCGACCAGCGTCCGGAGATGGGAGAGGTCCCGCAGGATGGTGTCGCGCCGCCCGTCGAGTTCCACGATGAGATGGGCATCCCCGTCGGGAAGTTTTCCGGGACCGAGGTAATCGCGCGCCGCTTGCAGGGTGAATCCGTCGGTGATCTCCAAGCCGGAAGGCTGCCAGCCGTGATGCAAAATGGCCTGGACCGCCGCCGCCGCCGTCTCAAAATCGGCAAAGGTCGCGGTGAGCATGGCGCGGGCCTCCGGGTGAGGAATGAGCCGCAGGGTCGCCTGGGTGATGACTCCGAGAAGGCCCTCGGAACCCACGAACATTCCGATGAGGTCAAGACCCGTTTTGTTTTTGTGGCAGCGTCCTCCGGTTTCGAGGATGCGTCCGTCGGGCAGGACCACTTCGAGCCCGAGGACATAATGCCTCGTGACCCCGTATTTCACGCAACGCGGACCGCCCGCGTTGGTTGCGAGGGTGCCGCCGACCGAACATTCTCCGAGGCTCGCGGGATCGGGCGGATAGTACCAGCCGATCTCCCGCACCGCCTCCTGCAGGTCGCCGAGGATCACCCCCGGTTCGACGATGGCCACGCCGTCGTCCGGGTGGATCTCGAGAATGCGGTCCATCTTTTTCACCGAGAGGAGAATGCCACCCCTCACCGGGACACAACCACCGACATAGCCGACCCCGGCTCCGCGGGTGGTCACGGGGATTCCGTGCTTGTTGGCGAAGCGCAGGGTCGCCGCCACTTCGTCGCGGGTCGTTGCCTTCACCACCGCCTCGGGCATGGCCGCAGCGTGCCAGCGGTCCGTTCCGAATTCGCGTCGGACCTCCGCACTCGTGGACACCCTCTCGTCCCCGATCGCCTCACACAATCCCCGAAGCCACACCGGCCCGGAATCCGCTTTCACCCGTTCGTCAAACGCGAGCAGATAGAACGCCTCCTTCGAGCCGAGCGAATGCCCGAACGTCCCGATCCGCGTCTTGTCGACCTCCGGCAGCGCCGCCAGCAAGTCAACCGCTCGCATGGCGTCGTAAAGCATCTTGTGCATGCCGAGCGTCTTTGGCCGCCGCTTCAAAAAGTCATCCGTCGCTTTCTGAATGCTCGTCGTATCCTGCCAGAGATAGCAGCGGGGACAGAAGACGACGAACCCTTCGCGGCACAATTTCAAAC
>CAYLJC010000467.1:0-3135 GCA_964383345.1 uncultured Akkermansia sp.
CGGCGCGTTCGAAGAAGGAGACATCCTTGGGATTCGAGCCCGGCCAACCGCCTTCGATGTAGTGCATCCCGAAATCGTCGAGTTCCCGGGCGATGCGGATCTTGTCGGTCGAGCTGAAGTTGACGCCTTCGCCCTGGGTGCCGTCGCGCAGGGTCGTGTCATACAATGTTACTTCGGGATGTGTGTTCATGGGAAGGAAAGGAAACAGGGTGGAGTCCGTGACCGGAGAGGGTCAAGCCGGGAGCCGGGGCGATGCGGAGACACGGGGAAGCGGGCGGGGGAGGGCGATCCCGACTCGGCTTGCTCTGGCATGGAGGAAAAAAGACCGACTCGCAATCACCCGGCGGTTCTAGCCGATGATGGTTGCGTTGATAATAATGGAGCGAAGAAGAGTGCGGTCCATGGCCATGCGTCGGCAGGATACCCCAAGCTGGGAAGCGCGCAATCCCTTATTCCGGCACCGGAACTGCTGGGGTGCAGTTCTTGGTCCTTGGCCCTTTACCCGAGAATGGAGAAATAGCCTGTCCCTCCCGGAATGGTCCCTCCCGGAATGGAGAAATAGCCTGTCCCTCCCGGGACGTGGGAGCAGGGCTTGGGGGCCGGGCTTGTTGGGCGCTAGAAAAGCGCCCCTCCTTGGGGCCGAAGGTGGATACGGACGTCAGTCCTCAAGAAGTCGAAATAGCCTGTCCCTCCGACCTCCGTCCCTCCGACCTCCGGCAAGATTTCCCGCTCGCTCAGGCGGGGCGCTCTCCGGCGAGTTCGCACAGTCGCTTTTTCAATTCCTCGATGCCTGCTCCGGTATCGGCGGAGAGGGGGAAAATCTCCTGCTTGGGGAAGCGGGTTTGGAGCGCTTCCAGGTGGGCGGCGGCTTCGGGCAGGTCCATTTTGTTCGCGACGATCAGCCAGGGGCGTTCGCTGAGTTCTTCGTCGTAGAGTTTCAGCTCTTTCCGGAGAATCTGGAGATCGGAGATGGGATCGCGGGTGTCCACTCCGGCGGTGTCGAGAACAAAGAGGAAGTAGGAGCAGCGGCTGATGTGGCGCAGGAAGTCGTGGCCGAGGCCGACATTGGCGTGAGCGCCTTCGATGAGCCCGGGGATATCCGCGACGGTGGTCCGGAGAAACCCGGGGAATTCAACCACTCCGATCATGGGGGTGAGGGTGGTGAAGGGGTAGGCGGCGACTTTCGGGGCGGCGTTGGAGATGGCTCCGAGCAGGGTCGATTTGCCGGCGTTGGGAAAGCCGACCAGGCCGATGTCAGCGATGCGGCGCAGCTCGAGGTAGAACCAGCCTTCGTCGCCTTTGGCGCCCTCGGTGAATTCGATGGGGGCCTGGTTGGTGTCGGTGCGGAAACGCCAGTTTCCCTTGCCGCCCACACCGCCGGTGCAGAGGACGTATCGCTGCCCCACTTCGGTGAGGTCGGCGATGACCTCGCCATAGGGATGGGGGGGCTCCTCGTCGTCGAGGAGGTCGTCGTTGTCTTCCTCGACGGCTTCGTCGCCGGGAAAAATGTCGTCGGGATCGATGCCCGATTCATCGAACGGGTCGTCGTCGTCCCCATCCAGCGCGTTGTCCGGAACTGCCCCGTCCGCTGCCTGGCGGGGATGGTCCGACGCGGTTCCTTTCGCTGCCAGTGTCTCGGGCGGGCGGGTTTTCCTCTCCATCTGATGAGTGGCACCTTTGCCGAAGTCACCGGTCCAGTCGGCGTCGGTGTATTCGCCCTCGTCGAACTCCTCTTCGTCCGCCCGCTTCCGGGGCACATTCGGGACGGAGCGGTAGACGATGGTGCCGGGAGGGACCTTGAGGATGAGGTGTTTGCCCGAGCGGCCGGTTTTTTTGCGGCCCGAGCCGGGACGACCTTTTTCCGCCTTCTGGTTGGGCTGGTAGAAAAAATTCCGCAAATTGTCGGTGTGGACGTCGACCTCGAGGATGATGTCGCCGCCCCGTCCGCCGTCCCCGCCGTCGGGTCCGCCCTTCGGCTCGAACTTTTCGCGCCGGAAACTGGAGCAGCCGTGCCCGCCGTCGCCGGCCTTGGCAAAAATTTTGATGTGATCGACAAACATGGTGAGTGGGGGAAGGATCGGGCCGCGGCGAAAGCGCAAGGCGAGGACCGCCGCCACTCATAGCACGAAATCGGATTCTTGGAAAACGGGATGAACGGGTCGCGCCCCATCGAAAAACCGGGAATCCGTGCCGCCCTGCGGTAGTTTTTCCATGAGTTATTCACAATTTTTTAGCCGGGGAGAAACGGTCAGGGGCACTCTTCCTCGCCGGGGGCGGCGGACGTTTCCGCGCTCCTCTTGGGAACGGTCTCCTTAACGACTTGATCCTAAGCCACTTTGTGACGGAATCGTTTCAGGAGGAAGCTCGCTGTTCGGGTAACTATCTGGAAATCAATGAAAAACGATTTTTGAGAGAGCCGCTTGCCGGAGGTGATACAGCGATTTCCGAATCGGAAAACGCGGCGGGATATGGCGAAACGATGGCGTGGCGGCGAGGAAAAACGGCCTTCCCAGCGTGTCGTGCGACGGCGCGAAGGCCTTGTTTTCTCGTCCGGAAAGAGCGGGTGCGGATGGTTATTCACAAAGTTATTCACATTTTATGGAGAGACGGGTCGGATGGTTTTGTCTCGGGAAAAATTTGCCTTTGCCTCCGGGGAGGAAAGGTTCAATCTTGGCGCGGTCGGGCGATGCCCTTCGATTTCTCCCCGTTTTCCTTCCCGCAGCCATGCCCACGCCAGAATCAGGTGAAATCAAGCCCGTCCCCTCGAGCTTCCAGAGACGCGCATTCTGGGGGGCGATCACGGCGCTCTCGATCACGCTCATCGGAGCGATCACGGTGGGGGTCGTCCTGCTGGGGGGCACGATTCTCAGTTATCTTCAGCCCATCCTCGTTCCGCTCGCGGTGGCCGGGATCATCGCGTATCTCCTCGATCCCATCGTTTCCTGCCTGCAAAAGCGCGGAATTTCCCACCGGGCTGCGAGCTTGTCGGTGTTTGTGGTGTTTTTGCTCTTGGTGATCCTGCTCGTGGTCGCGGTATTCGTGCCCACCTTCGGTCAGGCCCGCGAGGCCTACGCGAAGCGCGACGTTTCTGGGGAGCAGGTCACGAGGCTGGTCAAGAAGTGGGTCGGCTCGTTG
>CAYLJC010000468.1:0-3134 GCA_964383345.1 uncultured Akkermansia sp.
CCAAGGAGTAATACATACAAATCACCCAAGGCGTAAAACCCAATCCACGATTGACCATCGCCCGCCTTGCGGCACCTTCCCGCGATGACCGTTCGCACCCGCTTCGCCCCTTCCCCCACCGGTTTCCTCCATATCGGCGGCGCTCGCACCGCCCTCTACAACTGGCTCTATGCCCGTCACCACGGCGGTTCGTTCGTGTTGCGGGTCGAGGACACCGACGCGGACCGCAGCACGAAGGAGTCCATGCGGATCATTCTCGACGGCTTGCAATGGCTCGGACTCGACTGGGATGAAGGCCCCGGCGTCGGAGGGGAGCACGGCCCGTATTTTCAGAGCGAGCGCAACGAGATCTACGACCGCTACCTCGCCCGGCTCGAAGCTTCCGGCCACGTCTACGAGGACGAGGGCGCGATCCGTTTCCGTGTCCCTGACAAACTCATCACGGTGGCGGATCTCGTCTGCGGCGAGGTCTCCGGAAACCTCAAGGAACAAGGCTCGCGCCGCTACGACGCGGAGATCAAACAAGAGCTCGAAGCCAACCCCGATTTTGTCATCAAGCGGCCCAACGGAGGTTACATTTTCCACTTCGTGAATGTCGTCGATGACATCGAGATGGCCATCACCCACGTCATTCGCGGAGAAGACCACCTTTCCAACACCCCCAAACATCTCGCTCTCTACGAAGCCTTCGACGCGACACCCCCGGTCTTCGCCCACATTCCGCTCAACCTCAATCCGAGCGGCACGAAGATGAGCAAACGCGACCAGGGCGCCCTCATCCACGAGTATCAGGAAAACGGGTTCCTCCCCGAGGCGGTCGACAATTACATGGCTTTGCTCGGCTGGTCGGCGAAGGACGACCGGGAAATTTTTTCCCTCGCGGAGCTGCAGTCCCGCTTCGATCTCGCGGGGGTCAACAACTCGAATTCGAAGTTCGATTACGACAAGTGTCGCTGGGTCAACGGCGAGCACCTGAAGCACCTCTCCGCCGCCGATCTGCTCGCGAACGCCGCGCCTTTCCTGACCCGCGCCGGGATCGATCCGACCGACGGCCGCGTCCCCGCCGCTCTCGAGCTGGCTCGCGACCGTGTCCAATTGCTCGGGGAGATCCCCGCCGTGATCGGCACCATCTTCGCCGACACCGTCACCTACGACGAAGCCTCCGTGGCAAAGGTCCGGGAAAAGGCGGAACTCCCGGCAATCCTCTCCGCCCTCGCCCCCGCCCTCGACGGTGCGGACGATTGGTCCATCGACGGTATCAAGGCCGCCATCCAGGGAGCGGCGGAACAAGCCGGTCTCAAAATGGGGGCCTTCATGCTCCCCTGCCGCGTCGCGGTGACGGGCAGCACCAGCGGAGCGGACCTCGTTCCCGTGCTCGTCTTGCTGGGAAAAGAAGAGGCGGTGAGACGGCTGCGCAATTTTGGCGCGATGTCGGCCAAGGCCTGACAGCCTGCTGAAAAATCCCTAAGGTTCGGGTTTACGTCGGAACCACACCAGGACAAAAGGCACCACAAAATGACTCGTCCGCATCAAAACCTCCGGGTAGGCGTTTCCACCCAGGCCCGTCATGCGTGAGAGCGCCGTGATCAAACCCCAAACCGCCATCCACCAGAGCAGTGTCGGGAACGGACGGACGAGGATCGCGATCCCGACAACAACATCCGCCCATCCGATGACACTGAGCAAGGACTTCGCCTGCGCCTCCGTCATCCGCCAGCCGAACAGGTTCTCCCCGCTCCCGATGAGGAGATCGACGGGGTTCGGATAATGCATCAGGGCTTCGGTACCGTGGGCCACAAAAACAAGGGCGAGCGACACCCGCAGCAGCATGAGGACCTGTGCCTCGCCAAAAGGTTCTTTCATCGCGAGGAGAGCAAGGGCCAGCGGGGTGCCGTAGCGCAGAGCGTGGGCCGCCGGAGTCCATTCCGCGTATCCCCCGTCTCCGCTTCCGGCGATGAGACAGGCTTCGGTGAGGAGAAAAGCAAAAGCCGGGAGCATCAGGCAAGTTCCCCGGCGCCGGTGGCGCCAGAAAAGTCCCGCCACGGAAAAAGCAAGCGTCACCAGCACGAGGGCCAACTCGATCTGATGGGCGCTGCGGGGGGAAAATCTTCCGTCGAGCAAGAGCCAGGCGCTCCAGCCCGAATCGTCCCCGCGCAGGGTTGTGACAAGAACGCCGCACAGTGTGATCACCACCGCCAGCGAGAAAAAGAGGCGGGCGGGACCGTGCGGTGAAAAATCCGGGAACGACCAGGCTGGTGATTTTGCGAGGGGGGAAGCCATGGGAATTTGGTCGCTTTGCCACCCTCTTTGCCACCGCTGTGAGCGCGATTCAAGCGATTCAACGATAGGCGTAGATGACCGACCATTCCTGCGGAGTTGTCACCGTGGTTTGCAGGGAAATCCGGAGGTAGTAGACCCCGCTCTCGCTCGGCCGCACGATCAGTCCGGCGACATTGCCCACATCGTAGCGGATGTTCTCGCCCTCGACGATCTCCCCGTTTCCATCGTAGATGTGGACATTCACCGCCGCGCCGCGGTCGGGCACCGCCATCCAGAAATGGTATTCGTTGCGCTTGAACAACTGCAATTGGATCAATCGAGCCTTGCCCGGATCGATCATTCCGCTCCAGGACGATTCCCGGAGGATGAAAGGCCTCTCCCCGGTGAGGGAGGCCATCGCGGCGCGCTGCGCGATCAACTTCACCTCGTCGATGACCGGCTGGACTTGTCCGGCGGACTTTTCGGCGGGAGGCGAAACCTCCGCGTCCGGCCGCTGGGCGTGCAGGGACGCGGACAACAGCGAAAGAACGACGATACCGGGAACGACGAAAGCGGCGAACCTGAGCGGCTTAACTCTCATAAATGGCTTCGACGAGTTGTTTCGTCGAAAGGGCGATTTCGGTCACTTTGCCTTCGCTGATCGCCCCGGAGGCGTCCGTGCGCATGAGCGATTCGAGATGCTCCAGGGTTTGGGAGATTCGGGCGAAGACTTCGCCGCGGCGCGCTCTTTCGGAGATCGCGTTGAAGTCATCCTTGAGCTGCTTCACCAACTCGGGTTGGTTGAGGAGGTCGGACCCCTCGACCGAATAATTTTCTTTGAGCACCGAAGCCAGTGCGCGCGTCCCTCCGAGCCA
>CAYLJC010000469.1:0-3133 GCA_964383345.1 uncultured Akkermansia sp.
TATATGCCCGAAGCTCTCGCCGAATACAAAGGGTGACCGATGGACAAGTCCGCCCGTCGCCGGGAGTGTTTCGACCGGATCAAGGCACTCGGATCCGAGGAAAAGGCCGCCGCGTCCGCGAGGATTCGAGAGTGGCTCGCCGACTTTCCCCTCTTCCGCGAAGCGGCCACCGTCTTCACCTACGCGGCACTTCCCGGAGAACCCGATCCCGGTGCCCTGCTCCGTGATTTCCCCGAAAAGACCTGGGCCTTTCCCAGAGTGGGCGGGGACGACCGACTGGCCTTTTACGACGTGCGGCCGGAGGAGCGCCTCAGCCGCGGTGCCCTCGGCATCTCCGAACCGGCTCCCCTGCCCGGGCGGCTCCTCGCTCCGGGAGCGGCCGATCTGGTCCTCGTTCCGGGTGTCGGTTTTGATCCTCTCTCCCGGACCCGTCTCGGTCGCGGCAAGGGACACTACGACCGCTACCTCTCCCTCGTCCGGGAGGAAAATGAGACCACGATTTTTGTCGGCGTGCTTTTCTCGGTGCAACTCTCCCCGCTCCGCCCAGAGGATCACGACATCCCCATGCATCGCCTCCTCAGCGAAGAGGGATGGATCGGATGAGGGACAGGCCGGAGGGGGATTCCCTGATCGCCCTTTCGCTCGAAGCCGCCGCAGCAGCCCGCGTCGCGAAGCGCCTGCATCACCTCGCAGGGGGGGGAAAGTCCTTGCCCTCCGCGATGATGTACTGAACGGACCGGCACGGGAAGCGTCATAGATGGAGATGATGCACAACCCGTTGCCGACAGGCCCGGTCGTCCCGGCCAACCGCCTCAGGAACGTCAACGCGTAGCAACTTCCCGCTTACCTTTTCGCGGTCCCGATTGACAGTGGATCGCTTCCATGATCGAATCTCCCAGCAATGAAACTCTCTCTCCTCCCCTTTCTTTTCGCGCTTTTCCTCCTTCCACTCGCGGGCCGGGCAGAGAAACCCTCCGCGGCTCTGCATCTCCTCGCCCTCGACGCCTGGACCGAAACGGGAGCCTGGGCCAAAGCCGGCAAGATCCACGGCAACACCGGAGAGAAAAAATGGAAATCCATCGCTCCCGGCGACGCGGTCCTCTACAACGGCCCCGCGGGCAAGACGACCAACATTGTCAGCAAGGAAGAGCACGGCGATGTCGAGCTGCAGGTGGAGTTCATGATCCCGAAATCCTCCAATTCGGGCATCTATCTGATGGGCCGCTACGAGATCCAGATCCTCGACAGTTACGGCAAACCCGACGACGGACTGTCCCCCGCCGATTGCGGCGGAATCTACGAGCGATGGGATGAGAGCAAACCCGACGGGGCCAAGGGCTACGAAGGCACCGCCCCCGCGACCAACGCCTCCACCGCTCCGGGCACTTGGCAGACCTACCAAATCCAGTTCCGCGCCCCGCGCTTCGACAGCGAGGGAAAAAAGACGGAAAACGCCCGCTTTCTCCGCGTCGTCCACAACGGGGTCGTCATCCACGAAGATGTCGAGGTGACCGGCCCGACCCGCGGCGGAATCGCCGGCCCCGAACTCGCCCGGGGTCCGCTCACCGTCCAGGGAGACCACGGGCCCATCGCCTTCCGCAAGTTCACCCTGCGGCACACCACCTTCCAGTGAATCCAGTGATCGTTCCCTCCCGGGGCTTCACCCGATTTTGATCGGCGGGGTTTTCATCCGCCTCTTCCGGGCGATGCGGTCCTTCAGCAAACGCCGGTTGAGCCGCCGAAAAAGGCGGGAAGTCCGCTCCTCGCTGAGCCATTCGTCATGCAGATGATGGGACACCCCTGCTGACTTCGCGTGGGAGGTCTCCTCCCGGGTCGCCACGAAACGAGCGCTCAGCCCGGCTTCGCCGCAGAATCGTTCCAACGATTCCTGATACCGACGATGCAGCCAGGCGGCGTGTTGCTGCAAGAGGGAAAGGTCCACCGAAAGAGCCTCATCGAGGGCACCGCTCCAGTCTTCCCGCTCCGCGAATTCGATCGGGACGCTGTCGTGTTCCCACAATTCACAGTAGCTGCCGGTCGCGGGCGTTCCCGTCGGGATATTGATGCGGGCCACTCCGCCCGACATGCAGATCACCCTCGCACTGAGACAGCCGCCACAATAAAGGCGCGAGTGAAGGAGAAAAGAGGCCACCTCCCAGATGTTGTTCGAACCGAATTCCGCCGCCTGCCATTCCGGGAAAGCCTCGACCCAGCGCCGCAGTCCCGGTGAACGCCCGCCGTCGCAAGACTGGTGCGCTTCAAAAAAGACCAGTCCCAGGCCATCGCGCTCGCCGATCTCGCGGAGCGCCGTCGTCATCCTCTCGAAATCCGCCGCGCGGACTTCGCCGACCTCCACCGCGATCCATCCGTTCGGAAACCGGTGCCGGATTTCCTCCAGCGCGTCGCTGTCGCGCGCCTCCCGCAACTGCCGTGCACAGACCTGCGGCAACACGCTGAGACCGCAGGGCATCCGCTCGATCGCGATACCCTCCGCCTCGAGAAAGCGCGCCCCGTTTTCGTCCCTCACCCCGACAAACTGCGCCTGGCGCAGGACCGCGAGCAGGTTCGCCTTGGCCGCCTCGTCGAGACGCCCCGGATCAGGCAGACCCACCGCGTGAAAACTGAGCCCCGCGCCGTAGAACTCGCCCTCGGGAGCGAGCAGATACGCGAAATCCCCCAATTGCCCCGAACGCCGCCGGACGTAATTGTTCAACTCATCCCGTCCCCCGATGAGGGAAAGACTTTCAAAACGCTCACTCTCCTCCCCGCCGACCGCCGCCTGGTAGCCCTCGATCAGCCCGGTCGAGAGATCCTCGCCGCCGTAGTGGACCAGCTTCAGCTTCGCCCCTCGCATCTCCAGGATGCTCTCGCCATAGTTCCGCACCGCGTGTCCCCCCACCCCGGTCCAATCCGCCGTCACCAAACCCGCGCAGCGCAGCTTGGAAAAATGGACGAGGCGACTCAGGACATGGGGCATCAGCAGATCGCCGAGGCGGTAGTGATCCCCCGCACCCACCAAAAGAGCTTCGTGCGAGGGCGAGGTCATTTCATTCACCTCATCCGTGAACGGCGCGACCCACCCCCGCCCCGGAAGATGATGGGCCGCTCCGCCGACGCAGGGCTCCGGAGCGGA
>CAYLJC010000470.1:0-3133 GCA_964383345.1 uncultured Akkermansia sp.
GATCGAGAGCCTGCCCGACGAGATCGAAATCCGCGCCGACCAGGATCTCGCCACCCTCGAAGCGGAACCCATCGAAGCCCAGGTCTCCTTCGAGGTGGTCGATGAAGAGATCGATTGGTTCGACCTCAAGGTCGTCGTCAAAGTCGACGGCATGGATCTCAGCCAGGAGGAAATCCGTGCCCTCGTCCAGGCCCGCGGCCAGTTCGTCCGGATGGAGCGGGGCGGCTGGCTTCGCCTGAAAATGAACCTCAGCGAAGAGCAGCAGATCGCGGTTTCCAAGATCGGATTGGATCCCTTCGATCTCACCGGAGAGGTCCACCGCCTCCACGCCCTCCAACTCGCCGAACCGGCCGCCCGCGAAGTCTTCGATGCCAAGGCCTGGAAACGCATCACGGAGCGGGCCAAGAGCCTCAAGCTCCAGGTGCGTCCCGAGATTCCGCCCGGACTCAACGTCCATCTGCGTCCCTATCAGATCGAGGGGTTCCACTTTCTCTCGTATCTTTCGACCAACCAATTCGGCGGCATTCTCGCCGACGACATGGGGCTCGGGAAGACGATCCAGTCGCTCACCTGGCTGCTCTGGCTGCGGGAACAAAGCGGCGACGGCGCCCCGCCCAGTCTCGTCGTCTGTCCGAAGTCCGTCCTCGATGTCTGGGGCGATGAAGTCAAAAAAGCGGCTCCCTCCATTCGCGTCCAGGTCCTCCGCAACAAGAGCGAACTCGAAGTGGACCGCCTCGGCCGCGATGTCGATCTGCTCGTGATCAACTACAGCCAGTTGCGCACTTGTGCCGACGAATTGAAGGCCATCCAATGGCTCGGGATCATTCTCGACGAAGGGCAACAGATCAAAAACCCCGATTCCAAAACGACCAAGTCCGCCCACGCCCTCGAGGGCCAGAACCGGCTGGTCCTCACCGGGACCCCCATCGAGAACCGTCTCCTCGACGTCTGGAGCCTGATGGGTTTCGCCATGCCCGGGATCCTCGGCGACCGCAAATATTTCCGGGAAAACTTCGACAAACGCAAGGACGGACAATCCCAGGCCCGTCTCACCGCGCGGCTCCGTCCCTTCCTCCTGCGGCGCACCAAAGGGGAAGTCGCCCTTGATCTCCCGCCCAAAATCGAGGAGGACGTCTTCAGTGAAATGGAGGACGTGCAGCAGCAACTCTACCGCGCCGAACTCGAGCGTATCCAGAAAGTGTTGCTCGGTATCGAAAACGACGAAAGCCTGCGCAAGAACAGCTTTGTCATTCTGCAGGGTCTCATGCGGCTGCGTCAGATCTGCTGCCATCCCGGGCTGATCGACGCCAAGCACCGCTACGAAGACAGCGCCAAGCTCAACGCCCTTTTCTACCTGCTCGACCAACTCCACGAAGAAGGGCACAAGGTACTCGTCTTCAGCCAGTTCGTCTCCATGCTCGACATCATCCGCGAGGAGCTGGAAGATCGCGAACGTCCCTACAGTTACCTCACCGGCCAGACCAAAAACCGGCACGAAGTGATCAGCGATTTCCAGGAGACAAAAGACCCGAAAGTGTTCCTCCTCTCCCTCAAGGCGGGCGGCAGCGGGCTCAACCTCACCTCGGCCAGCTACGTGATTCTCTACGATCCCTGGTGGAACCCCGCCGTGGAAAACCAGGCCATCGACCGATGCCACCGGATCGGACAGGAGAGCAAGGTCAACGCCTATCGCCTCCTCATGCGCGACAGCGTCGAGGAAAAGATCCGCATCCTGCAGCAGCAGAAAAACGCGATGATGACGAGTGTCCTCGGGGAGGAAGGGTTCACGCGGAATCTCGAGATGGACGACCTCAAGTTTCTCTTCAGCGACGGTCAGGTCGAGCGCAAGGAATCCAAAGAGGCCGTGTCCGCCGGATAACACCGATCTTCGCGGGTCTGATCCACGGACTTGCGTTTTGCGGACGAAACCGCTTCATTGGAGGACCATGAAAAAACTCCCTTGCTTCCTCGCGCTCGTGACCTTCGGTCTCCTCTCGCCCGCCCTCTCCAACGCCGCCCCGCTTGAGGTCGGTGCCGACGCTCCGGCCGTGAAAACCGTCGATCAGAAAGGCAACCCCGTCGATCTGGGCAAAGAACTCGCCGAAGGCATCAGCCTCGTCTATTTTTATCCCAAGGCCGACACTCCCGGTTGTACCAAACAGGCCTGCAACCTGCGCGACGCCTTCGAGGACGTCACCGAGGCGGGCATCAAAGTCTTCGGTGTTTCCGCCGACACCCCGGAAGACCAACTCGCTTTCGCCGAAAAATACAAGCTGCCCTTCACCCTTCTCGCCGACAAAGCCGGAGAGGTGATCGCCGCCTTCGGGGTTCCGGCCAACGCGAGGGGCTTCGCCTCGCGCCAGAGTTTCCTCATCAAGGACGGAAAAATTATCTGGCGCGACCTCAAAGCCAACCCCACCACCCAGGCGCAGGACGCCCTCGCCGCTGCCAAAGCCGGTTGAAACGCTACAACCGCGCCGCCGCCCGCAGATCCCGCAACTCCTGATCCACCTTTGCGAGATACTGCGACGTCGCTTTGAGGCGTTTGGTCGTCAGCTTCGCGATGAACTCGTAGAGGCAGGCGTAAAAGGGGGCGTTGTCTTCTTTCGGGAGGATGTGTTGGAGAAATTTCTGGTCCACCGCGAGGCAGAAGACATCCTTCACTGCGACGACGGAGGCGGAGCGCACCTCGTCTTCGAGGGCGGCGAGTTCCCCGAAGATATCGCCGGGCTGGTCCATCGTCACGAGTGATTCGCCGCCTTTGACCACGGCCACTTCACCGGCGAGGAGGATGAAAATGCGGGAGGCTTCGTCCCCCTCGGCGATGATGACATCGCCCGGATCGCATTCGATGAAGGCGGAGGCGTGGAGCACCTGATCGAGATGCTCTTTGGAAAAGGCTTCGAGGAAGGGGACCTCCAGCAGGGGCGGCGGAATGTCATCCTCGTCGTGTATGTAGGCGTACTCTTGCACGGCGGGATTATAGGTTTTCCGGACGCCGCTGTCGAGTCCGATCACGTCGGGAAGGGGCCTTTTTCCGCCCCGCGGGCCCCTGAAAAGCAAAACAGCAAAAAACTCAGTCCCGCACGATGCGCCCGCCCAGCGAGAGGATCCGGGCGTTGCCCTTGGCTTC
>CAYLJC010000471.1:0-2909 GCA_964383345.1 uncultured Akkermansia sp.
GAGGCTCCGGCGACGATGATGGAGAGCTGGGAAAAACTTCCCGTGCTGCCGTCCCATCTCCTCACCCGCCTCAGCGATCCGGAGACACTGGAGACATTTTTTGTCCACCCGGTCGGGACGGGCCCCTATCGGCTCGCCGCGAGGCGGGAGGACGGAGGGGTCGAATTGATCGCCAACGAGGGATATTTTCGCGGTGCTCCGCGGGAAAAATATATCGGGTACCGGCGTTACCGCTCGCTCGAGTCCATCCTCCTCGCGCTGCGTTCGGAGCGGATCGAGGTGGTTGTTCCCGACGAGCGTTTCACCGACTGGTCGGCCCGCAATCCGGGTGCGGTCCGCGTGCTGCGAGGGGAACCCCGCATCCAGCATTTCGTCGCCTGGAATCTGGAGCGGACGCCCTTCGACCGGAATCCGGTGCGGCTCGCGCTGGCCAAGGCGGTGGATTCCGGAGAATTGCTTCGGGATACCCCGACGGAGTTCCAACAACCCGTCGGAGGCCTCTTTTATCCGGGCATTCCCTACTGCGGCAGTCCCATGGAGTTGCCGCTCCACGATCCCCCCGGAGCGGAAAACCTGCTCGATGCCGAGGGATACCCGCGCAACGGGAAAAATGGAATGCGGGAGGATGGAAACGGCGGGGAACTCGGGTTCACTCTCGCGGTGAACGAGGCGAATCCGGAGCACCGCCGCCTTGCCGCCGCGCTCGCCGGGCAGTGGCTCGGGGTCGGTGTCAGGGTCGAGGTGGAGGAGTTGGGCTGGAACGAGCTGCTGGCGGAGCGTCTGCTCACGCGGGACTTCGACGCGGTTTTGTTGAGCTGGGAGATCCCCTACGGACGCGACCGCTACCAGGTGTGGCATTCCTCGGAAGCGGGACCGGGGGAGGGGAATTTCTCCGGATTGCGGGATTCGACCGTCGACGGGCTGTTGGAGAGGCTGCGTTACGAAGAGGATCCGGCCGAGGTGAAGATCTGCACCACCCGGTTGCAGCAAGCCATCGCCCGACTCCAGCCCTGTTATTTTGTCTGTGAAACGGGACGTCTCCTCACGATGCGCGACGGCGGGATGGAGATCGCCCCTCCCGCTACGGCGGGGGAGGGGACGCCGCGGCCGTTCGCGATGACGGAATCGAGTTGGGAAAGGAACAGACCCTGGTGGGTGCGACGTTCCACCCTGTTGGGTCCCGACTCCGGTCCCGGCCCGACGGGCCCGGAATAAAAAAGGAACGGAACAGAAAAGAAAAATGCTGCGCATCGTCCTCCAGCGCCTCCTCGTTTCGCTACTCCGTTTTGCGGCGGCGAGCCTCGCTCTCCTCGTGCTGATGGAGTTCGCTTTTTGCGTGTTGGGAGGGTCGGATCGCCATGTCTGGGAGGCGGCCTCCTACGGGCCGGTGCCGCCGGAGCTGTCGCCCCGGCCAGTGAGCTGGAGGGGGCTTTTTGAGGAGCGTGTCAGGACGAGCCTGCCGGTGTTGTTGCTCTGCGTCCCGGCGATTTTTCTGATCGGCTACAGTTGGGGGGTGTTGGGGGCGCGGCTGCGGCGTTTCCACGGGGCCCGGGTGCTCGCGGCCCCGTTCGCTCTGTTCGCCTGCGTTCCGGGGTTCTGGTTCGTGGTTCTCGTCGCGATCCATTCCTATTTCCACTGGGGACGTCCCGGTTTCGCCAACGACCTGCAGGTGGAGCGCGGACCCGATCCGCTCCTCTGGTGGCACGCCGCCATCGTCGCACTTCCGATGCTGGCGGCGGGGGCGGCCTGGCAGATCCGCGCGGTTGCGGATGTGTTGGAGAAAGAAGTGACCAGCGCCTACGTGCGCGGGTTGTTCCTGGCCGGCTACAGCGACGAGGATATTTTTTATCGCAACGTCTTCCGGCGCGCCCTTCCGCAGCTCTTCGCGGTGAGCGGTGCCACCCTTTCCAGTGTGGCGGGCGGCCTCGTCTGTCTGGAATACGCCTTTCGCTATCCGGGAATGGGCTCGCTCCTCGTCGAGTCGGTCAAGGGAGCGGAGCACGGCGGCGTCCTCCTCAGCGCCCTCTCTCTCGCCGCGTTTCTTTCGGCCATGGTTTTGTTCAGCGAGATCGCCGTTGCCCTGATTCGACCGAAGGGGGTGGGCGGATGAACCGGCGCAATTCCAAATTGGCGCGCGGAGTCGTCGGCGTGGTGTTCCGGCTCTGGCGGATGCGGAGCCTGCTGGTTCCGGTGGTTTCTTACTTCCTCCTGCTGGGGTGGCTCTTTGTCGGCGGCAGCCGCATGGATACCCGTCCGGCGGCGATCTATGGGGTGCCGGATCAACCGGCCTGGGAGAAGCCCGACGCCGAGCACTGGTTCGGCACCACCGGCAACGGGACCGATCTTTTCGAACTGAGTCGTCTCGCCATGGCTCGTTCCGTCGCGGTCGCGGTGGTGTCGGTATCTTGCGGGACCGCGCTCGCCCTGCTCTTGGCGATGCTGTTCGTCTTCGAGCCGGGAAAACGGCGTTTTGTCCCGCTCGAAGCGATCGGGCGAACGGGTTTCCTGTTGCCGTCGATGGTCGTGCTGGTGATTCTCGGCGGTGCCGGCGGGAGTCTCGGGGTGATGATCCTCGGATTCAGTTTTGTCATCGCCCTGCCCCTGTCTCCGGTCCTCGCGGGTTGGTTCGAGGAGGGGGAAAGGGGATTTGATGTGGTGGCGGGATACGTCCTCGGACTCTCGCGGCGGGAGATCGTGCGGAACCGCATTTTGCCCGGCGTGCTCCGCCGTCTCATCGGGGTGTTCGCCACTTACGTCCCGGTGGTGGTCCTCGCAGAGATGATGCTGTCGTTTCTGGGTCTGGCAGGAGACGGTCTCAGTTGCGGCACGATGATCGCCTACGGACAGGGATTTCTCATCGAAGCTCCCTGGATGGCGATCTGCCCGGGGATCCTGGCGACTCGTGTGGT
>CAYLJC010000471.1:2919-3130 GCA_964383345.1 uncultured Akkermansia sp.
GGTGCTCGCCTTGCTCGGCGCGAGGGTCTCGGCCGCCCTGGGCACCGGTGTGTTGCCGCGCCTTTTTTGAATTGTCTGAAATGATGAAAATGGGAGAGAGCCCCTTGCTGGAGATAAAAGACATGACGGTGGAGCGGCCCGCCGGTCTCGGGGAGCAACGCCTCGGCCTGCGGCGCGTTTCCCTGACACTCTCCCCGGGCGAAATCTTCGT
>CAYLJC010000472.1:0-3103 GCA_964383345.1 uncultured Akkermansia sp.
TGACATGAAAATAGGAAAATACATCGGCGAGGTGAAGGCCGAGCTGAAAAAAGCGACCTGGCCCTGGGACCCCAAGGAGAAGGGACTCAAGAAGTACAAGCAGCTCACCGACTCGACCATTGTCGTCCTTATCGCGATGGTTCTCCTCGGCGCCTTCGTCGCGACGATCGATTTCACGATGCACCAGGTCATGACCTTCCTGACGACCGGTTTCTGAATCCCGGCCAACCTGAATTTCCCAAGCACAGATGCCGAAAATCCCCGCAGCCCAAGACCAATGGTATGTCGTTCACGTTCTCTCCGGGCAGGAGTTGAAGGTGCGGGACAATATCGATCGCCGTCGCGAATCGGAGGAGATGAGCGATCTCGTTTTCGAAGTGCTCGTTCCGCAGGAGCGCATTTCCGAAGTGCGGGGCGGACAGAAGCGCGAGGCCAACCGCAAGTTTTATCCCGGCTACATCATCATCAACATGCATCTCCTCAACGAGGACAATACCCTCGTGGACCGCACCTGGTATTTCATTCAGGAGACGGACGGGATCATCAATTTCGCCGGCACCAAGGGAAATCCCATGCCCATGCCGAAGCACGAGGTCGACAGTATGCTGGCGCAGATCAAAGAGCGCGAGGGCAGTGTCAAGCCGGCCGTCTCCCACGAGGTGGGCGATGCGGTGGTGGTCTCGGACGGTCCTTTTCAGGGGCAGACCGGGGTCATCGCGGAGATCAACGAAGAGAAGGGCGAACTCATGGTTTCGGTCAATATTTTCGGGCGTGAGACGCTCGTGCCGCTGGAGTACTGGCAGGTCGAACTCGGCTGAGAGCCGCTCCCGGACAAACATTTCAACAAAGAAGCACGATGGCTAAAGAAGTATCAAAAGTAATCAAGTTGCAGATCGCCGCAGGCAAGGCCAATCCCTCGCCTCCGGTGGGGCCGGCGCTCGGTCAGGCGGGGGTCAATATCATGGATTTCTGCAAGCAGTTCAACGCGCAGACCCAGGGTAACGAGGGGGACATCCTTCCCGTGGTCATCAGTGTCTACGCGGACAAGAGCTTCACCTTCATCACAAAGAAGTCGCCCGCCGCGGTGCTGCTCAAAAAAGCGGCGAACATCGCCTCGGGTTCGAGCGAGCCGAACAAGAAGAAGGTCGGCAAGCTGACCCGCGCGCAATTGCTCGAAGTGGCCCGCAACAAGATGGAGGACATGAACACCAGTGACGAGGAGATGGCCTGCAATATCCTCGCCGGGACCGCCCGCCAGATGGGTCTCGAGATTGTGGACTGATTTTTACAAAAACCAAAACGCAGGAGGGTGAAGAACACCCGCTGGTACTGCACTCCGAAGATGGCAAAGAAAAGAAGCAAACGATACAGGGCGGCCGCCGAAATGGTGGACAGCGTGGCACTTTATTCAATTGAGGACGCGATCTCGCTGGTGAAGAAATTCCCCGCGCCGAAGTTCGACCAGACCGTCACCCTCACCTTCCGTATGGGAGTGGATCCCCGTCAGTCCGACCAGATGGTGCGCGGGACCTGTCCGCTGCCGAACGGAAGCGGCAAGGATGTCCGCGTGCTCGTTTTCGCCGAAGGCGAGGCGGCCACCGAAGCCAAGAACGCCGGTGCGGAACACGTCGGTTTCGAAGCGCTTATCAAGGAGGTGATGGGAGGATTCATGGATTTCGACGCGGTCATCGCGACCCCGGCGGCGATGTCCGAAGTCCGGAAATTGGGTCGCCAGCTCGGCCCGCGCGGTCTCATGCCGAACCCGAAAACGGGCACCGTGACCGACGACACCGCTGCGGCGGTCAAGGCGGTCAAGGCGGGCCGGATCGATTTCAAGCTCGACAAGAACGGGAACATCTCGGTTCCGATCGGCAAGCTTTCCTTCGAAGAGACCGCTCTCGTCGAAAACGGAAAAGCTGTGGCGGACTCCATCACCAACGCCCGCCCGGCGAGCGCGAAGGGGATTTTCCTCCAACGCGGAGCGCTCACCGCGACCATGACGCCCGGCATCCGTATCGACGTTTCCCCCTGGCATTGATCCGGGACGACATCCCATTTTCCATTCCCTTCCCATTTCCGAAACGATGAAAGCATTAAAAAAAGTCGTCATCGACGATCTCCTCAGCAGCCTCAACGATTCTCCCTACCTGATCGTGGTCGATTACGGCGGGCTGAAAGTGACCGAATTCCAGGAGCTGAGAAAGCGTCTCGCCGCGACCGAGGCGAAGCTCCAGGTAGCCAAGAACACTTTTGTGAAGCGGGCCGCCGATTCGGCGGAATATCCCTCCGAACTGGCCGATCACCTCAGCGGCCAAACCGCGATCGTGACCGGTGCCAGCGACGTTTGCGCCACCGCGAAAGTGCTCAAGACCTATGGCAAGGAGATCAGTAAACTCGCGATCCGTTGCGGGGTGCTGGACGACGTCTTTCTCGACGACGCAAAAGTGGTGGCCCTGGCGGATCTCCCGCCGATGGACGTGCTGCGGGCGCAGTTGCTCGGTGTTCTCTCTTCTCCGGCGCAGAAATTGGTGACGGTGCTCAACGAGCCCGGCTCCTCGCTGGCCCGTGTCCTCCAGGCGAAAGCCGACCAGGGCTAGGGTATACAACACTCTCTTTCCCGGGTGCCCCCAGTGGGGTGGCCCGGAAAAAACAAAAAAACAAAACCGGGTTCCTTTCCGAATGCTGAGCGCAGCATCTTAATTGTCGAAGCGCTTTTCGACGCGGAGATACCCAAGCAAAAATATGGCAGATACAAACGCATTAGTAGATCAGTTGAGCGGACTCACCGTCCTCGAAGTCGCGGACCTCGTGAAAGCTCTCGAAGAAAAATGGGGCGTCAGCGCCGCAGCACCCGTGGCCATGGTGGCCGGCGGTGGTGGTGGTGGCGGAGCAGCGGAGGCAGCGGAAGAAAAATCCTCTTTCGATGTCATCCTGACTTCCTTCGGCGACAACAAGATCGCGGTCATCAAAGCCGTCCGGGAAGCGATTTCCGGTCTCGGTCTCGCCGACGCGAAGAAACTCGTGGAAAGCGCTCCGGCCCCTCTCAAGGAAGGTGCCAGCAAGGAGGAAGCCGCCGATATCAAGGCCAAGCTCGAAGAAGCCG
>CAYLJC010000473.1:0-3102 GCA_964383345.1 uncultured Akkermansia sp.
TGAAGAGATACATCACGCCCTGCTGACCGTAGTACGACCACGAGATCATCGTGGAGAAGGCAAAGAGGAAGACGGCCACACTGAGGACGGCGGGGAACCAGGGGAGGATCGAACCGAAAGCCATCGAGGTCACGGGAACCCCTTGTCGGCTCCCCACGCGGTCGGCGGCGACCCAGCCGTTGATTTTTTCCGTTTCCGCGAAGGCACCGTCCACCAAGCCGATGACTTCGAGATGATTGTCCTTTGTGTGGCGGGTGTGGATGTACTGGCCGGGTTCGAGTTCCCGGACAACTTCGCTCGATCCCGGGGCTGACACGATGGTGGCTCCGCCCGGATTGACTTCGGCGCTGATTTGCCAGGTTCCGGTGATGACAATGACGAGGGCGGTCATCGTGCAGACGATGACCGTATCCACGAAGGGTTCGAGCAGGGCGACAAAACCTTCACTGGCAGGTTCGTTGGTTTTTACCGCCGAATGGGCGATGGGGGCGGAGCCGAGTCCCGCTTCGTTGGAGAAGGCGGCGCGACGCACCCCCTGGATGAGCACCCCGATGAGACCGCCGGTGACCGCGTCGTTGCTGAAGGCCGAGTTGACGATGGTCGCGAAGGCGTCGGGCAGGGCGGTGATATTCCCGCAGATGATGGCCAGCGCCGCGAGCACGTACATTCCGCACATGAAGGGGACGAGGAAGGAGGTGACCCGGGCAATGGAAACGATCCCGCCGAGAATGACGAGACCGGTGAGGATGGCCATGCCGGTACCGAAATACACCGCACCGTTGCCATTTTCCCCGACGAGAGCGGGGAAGGTGCTGGCCATTTGGCTGAAGGCCTGGTTGGCCTGGAACATGTTGCCCGCTCCGAAGGCTCCGCCGATGACAAAGATGGCAAAAAGAAAGGCGAGAACTTTGCCGAGTCCGCCCAGTCCGACCTCGCGGAGTCCGTCACTGAGGTAATACATCCCGCCGCCCTTGACGGTGCCGTTTTTCATGAACTTGCGGTATTTCACCCCGAGGGTGCATTCCGCGAATTTGGTGGTCATGCCGCAGAGTCCCATGAGAATCATCCAGAAGGTGGCGCCGGGGCCACCGACCCCGACGGCGACGGCGACACCGCCGATATTGCCGAGACCCACCGTTGCCGAAAGGGCCGCGCTCAGTGCCTGGAAGTGAGTGATCTCGCCGGGGGCGTCTTTCGGCGTGTATTTGCCTTTGGCGGTGCGCAGGGCGATGCCAAAACCGCGCAGATTGATGAAACGAAAATAAATCGTGAGGAAGAGGGCGGTGAAGGCGAGGAGCACGAGGACCACGGGCAGGACGACTCCGTCGGAAACCTCGAAGCCAAAAAAGATGATCTTGTCCGCCATCACCGCGATGGGGGCGACGGTTTCGTCGATGTGATCGACCAAGGATTTGGTGGATTCTTCCGCGAGGGCGGAAGAGAAGAGCAGGGGAAGAAGGGCGAGGAATCGGATCAAGCGGGTCATGGTTCGGATGTGGAGAAGGCTAAGGAGACGCAAGGAAAGAATGCAACCGTTTTTTCTCCCGGATTCCGTCTTCATTTTTACCTGCCCTTCGTTTGGCAAAAGGAGCGTGTCCTCGTCCGAATGGTGAGAATTTTGTCAAATATCCAAAAATAATAAGCGACTCCTTGCAAAAAAGCGTCGTATTGCGTAAGAAACCGCAAATGAATTCGCTTGGCAAAACTCTCCTCCGATTCTGGAACTCCTCGATCGGCAAAAAGCTGATCGTCGCTCTGACCGGGCTGATGCTGGTCGGTTTTCTCCTCGGGCACATGGCGGGAAATTTGCTCGTGTTTCAGAGCCGCGAAGATCTCAACGGCTATGCGGAATTTCTTCACCACATGCTTCACGGCTGGGGGATCTGGATCGCCCGCATCGGACTGCTCGGGGCCTTTTTCCTTCACATTTTCGCGACGGTTTCCCTGGTGCGACAAAATCGTGCGGCCCGCGATTCGCGCTACGCCTGCGATGCGACGGTGCAGGCCTCGCGCAGCTCGCGCATCATGATCTGGAGCGGACTCACCGTGGTCGCCTTTGTCGTCTGGCACATCCTCCATTTCACGGTGCGGATTGATCCCGCCCTCGCCGGGATGAAAGATCCGGCGGACCCCTCCCGTCACGACGTCTACGGCATGGTCATCGCCGGATTCCAGAGTCCTCTGATGGTCCTCTTTTACATCGTCTCCATCTCGCTGCTCTGCTCGCACCTCAGCCACGGTATCGCCTCGGCCTTTCAAACCTTCGGCCTGCGTTCCGCCAAAACCCGCGATGCCATCAAAACGCTGGGCCTCGCGATCGCGGTGTTGCTCTGGATCGGTTTTCTCTCCGTTCCCATCCTCGTAACGACGGGAGGACTCAAAGAGGAGTCGGCACCGGACACGGCGAATCCTCCCGTCACCTCCGAACCCGCGAAGTCCTGACGGAATCCTCTTCTTCCCCTTTTTTCCGCTTCTCATCATGGCCAGCAACGCGTCCCGCACCCCCTCTTCGAACGGCACCCTCGATTCCGCCGTGCCCCCCGGTCCGCTTCCCGACAAGTGGACCGATTACAAGGCCAAGGCCAAATTGATCAACCCGGCGAACAAGCGGAAATATTCGGTCATCGTGGTCGGTTCCGGTCTCGCCGGCGGAGCCGCCGCCGCGACGCTCTCCGAACTGGGCTATCAGGTGAAATGTTTCTGCTATCAGGACAGTCCTCGCCGCGCCCACTCCATCGCCGCCCAGGGCGGGATCAACGGGGCGAAAAACTACCAAAATGACGGAGACTCGGTCTGGCGTCTTTTTTACGACACGATCAAGGGTGGTGATTTCCGCTCCCGCGAGGCCAACGTGCATCGCCTCGCCGAGATCAGTCTCCAGATCATCGACCAATGCGCCGCCCAGGGGGTTCCCTTCGCCCGCGAGTACGGCGGCGCCCTCGCGAACCGCTCCTTCGGCGGCGCCCAGGTCAGCCGCACCTTTTATGCCCGCGGCCAGACCGGACAACAACTCCTCCTCGGTTGTTATCAGGCCCTCGAAAAAGAGATCGCGAAGGGCGGGGTGAAAATGTACCCCCGCACCGAGATGCTCGATCTCGTGGT
>CAYLJC010000474.1:0-3094 GCA_964383345.1 uncultured Akkermansia sp.
CTTTCATTCAGGCTGGTCTCTTCGACCGGAAGAAGGCGCTTCAGGGCGACATCACGGCCCACCACCGTGTCATACGCGCGGTAGACGGCGCTCATGCCCCCTCTGCCCACTCTCCCGCGAACCTGATAGCGTTCTGACATGATTGAAAGTGAACTTACGCCCGAAAGTCGCCTTTGGCGTCATCGGGTTCGTGACAAAGACCGCACTTTGCTGCAAAGATGAACCATATGTCACCATCAAAATCATCGCTTGCCGTCACCGGAACGACACCCGAGGCAAGCAGCACAAGCAAAAAACTGGGCGGGAATCCCGTCATGAACAAACTCACTATAAGCGACTTTGCGGAGCGGGCAAAGAACAAGCTGATCTCCCGAGTCCGGTGCCTCGGCGCGGTGGGAATCGTGATTCTGGGCCTGACCGCTACGTCCGGCGCGGCGGAAAAACCGAACATTCTGCTGATCGTCTCGGACGACCAGGGCTACCACGATCTCGGCGCGATCAACAGCGAACTGATCACCCCGAATCTTGATCGCCTCGCGGCGGAAGGAACCCGCCTGACGAATTTTTACGTGGCCTGGCCCGCCTGCACCCCCTCGCGGGGGGCTTTCCTGACGGGACGCTACCCGCAGCGCAACGGCATCTACGACATGATCCGCAACGAAGCCCCCGACTACGGACATCTCTACAGCGCCGAAGAATACGCGGTCACCTGGGAACAAATCGGCGGCATGGATGAGCGCGAAGTGCTGATCCCCCGGATGCTGAAGCCCCGGGGATACAAAAGCGGCCTGTATGGGAAATGGGATCTCGGTGTCCTGAAACGCTATTTGCCGACCTCGCGCGGCTGCGACGATTTTTACGGCATCGTCAACACCGGCGTCGACTACTACACCCACGAGCGCTACGGAGTGCCGAGCATGTACCGCGGCGAGACCCTCACCGAAGAGGACAAGGGCACCTATTGCACCTACCTCTTTGAGCGCGAGGCACTGCGATTTCTCGAAAATCACGCCGGCAAAGATCCCTTTTTCCTGTTTGTGCCCTTCAATGCTCCCCACGGCTCGTCCTCCCTGGATCCCAAAATCCGGGGCACGGTGCAGGCCCCGCCCGAATTCGAGGCGATGTATCCGCCGGTGGAAAAAGAATACCAGGAGGGCAAAAAATACGGCAAAAAAGCCCTCGTGCCGACCCGGGAAAAGCGCCTCCGCGACTATCGCGCGGCGGTGACCTGCATGGATGCCTCCATCGGAAAACTGCTCGACGCACTCGATGAGAAAGGCATCGCCGACAACACCATCGTGATCTTTTTCTCCGACAACGGTGGCAGCGGCGGCGCCGACAACGGTCCCCTGCGCGGACGCAAGGGACAGACCTGGGAGGGCGGCAACCGCGTTCTCTCCCTGGTGCGCTGGACCGCCGGCGGCGTACCCGCCGGACAGGTCAACGACGCGTTTTTGAGCAGCCTGGAAATTTTTCCCAGCCTCGCCGCAGCGACCGGATCAGCCCTGCCCGAAGGAGTCAAGATCGACGGCTACGACTGGTGGGCCACCCTGCGCGGCGAGCAGGAAAGTCCGCGCACGGAGATGTATTGGAAGCGACGGGACCTCCTCGGAGCGCGCGTCGGACACTGGAAGTGGGTTGATATGGCCGGTCAGTCCGGAGGGCTCTTCGACTTGTCGACGGACATCGGGGAAAAGAACGATCTCTCGGCGGAAAAACCGGAAGTGCTGCAAAGAGTGAAAGCAAAATTTGCGGCGTGGTATCAGGAAACAATGATCGACGCCGAACCCCGCGGGCCGTTCAAGAACTATTGAGGGAACTGATGGGAAGGGCAGGGCTTCCATATCGGAATATTTTCTGCCGAACCTTCGCGATCAGCGGCTCCGGACCGAGGGTGCGACGGAGGCCAGCGTAGCAAGCATCCCGCGTGACGACGGGTAGGGGTTCGCCGGATCACATTGTTCGGCATTTGTGCTATTCTGCATCCAAGCGTTTGAGAATCTTCTTCGCCAAAGGCTCTTTGACTTCATTGTGTCGCGGCACCGCTTCAGAGATGCCATTCTTGGGATTTATCCAGATGGAGTGATTGCCTTCCTCCCTCTTCAGAAAACAGCCGGCAATTCGGAGTCGGCGTTCCAAGTCCCGGCGCTTCATCCCACGAGTATTTTCTCTTGTATCGCGTCGTCGGGAAGTCCGCGCAAAATATCCCCTCGACGGTCTTCGAGAATCAATTCAATGGCCTCAATGAGATTCTGTTTCGTCTCATCGAGCGTCTCCCCCTGTCCATTTGCTCCTGGCACTTCTGGGCAGATTGCCCAATATCCGCCTTCTGGGGCTCTTTCTATGACTGCCGTGAACTCCGCTTTCATGGGGACAAGATACCCGGTCAGACGGTGATTGCGAGCCTATTTTTGCCGAACGTCTCCAGACACGCCGATCCGGAAAACGTCAATCGCGATTGCGGAACTGCAACGCCGATCCCGGTGTTGTCTGCATCTGGTTCGCCACCGTTTTCATGCAAAAACAACCAATATCAAACCAGCGACAAAAACTGCCACAAACAGACCGCCAACTGCAATAACTGCCCACGATAAGATCAAAGCAACGCGCGTGAAATGTTTACTGAAGAAAAATGTATAGGTCGCAGTGCCGACCCAGAATACAAAAAAAGCCAACAGAAAACCGGTGGAGACTGTTGTGAACGGGTTGTGAAACGTATCTGGCCGAGAGAACTGCAGTTCCCGGAAAATGATAAACGAAGCAAACGATGCTATCGCGAGTAAGCCAAGAACCTTAGCAAGCGTGTTTTTGTTCATGCTGGATGACAAGGCGAACCGTATTAAGCCCACTTCGCTATCGATATTTTTATCAGTTTGATGTGGAAGGTGCAATTCCTTTTACCGTAAGGCAATGTGACGAGTTGTCCCTGCTGCCAGCTCCCGATGAAACGGCTCGTCACGTTTCGGCGGCCTTCACTCCGTGACCCGCCCGTTCTCTCATGAGATTTGCTGATGACCAATCCGAAAGAAGGCCGGGCGGGAGAACGCCGCCCGGATCAAATCGCTTGTGTCCGGCAGCCGGAAAGCACGCGATT
>CAYLJC010000475.1:0-3094 GCA_964383345.1 uncultured Akkermansia sp.
TGTTGTTGAGTAAGCTCTCCCGCTCCGACGCGGAGCCCATCTCTCATGCGCATCATTCGACACACGGACAAAAATTTCTCATCGGCGATGAAAAAACTCGATCGCCGCTCCGCCCCGCCCGCCGGGGTCGAGGATATCGTAAAAGAGATCCTCGCCGAGGTCGGGAAGCGGGGCGACGCCGCGCTCATCGAACTCTCGAACCGCTTTGACAAAGCCGACTTCAAAAGCGCCGCGGATCTCCGCGTGAGCGAGGCGGAACTCGCCGCCGCCGCCGCTGCGGTCGACGCCACCACCAAAAAAGCCATCGCCGCTTCGCGGAAAAACGTCATCGCCTTTGCCAAGCGCGGTCTGCGCAAGGACTGGTCGGGCAAAAACGCCCAGGGAGCCGAGGTCGGAGAGCGTTACCTGCCCTTCCAGCGGGTCGGGATCTACGTGCCGGGCGGCACCGCTCCGCTGGTATCCACCTCCAACATGACCGTCTGTCTCGCCGCTGCGGCGGGCTGTCCCGAGATCGTTGTGATGACACCTCCGGGGCCCGGGGGCGTCGTCCATCCCGCCCTGCTCTACGCGCTCAGAGAAGCCGGGGCGACCGAGATTTACAAAGTCGGCGGTGCCCAGGGCATGGCCGCGATGTCGCTCGGGACAAAGACGATCCAGCCTGTGCTCAAAGTCTACGGGCCGGGGAATTCCTTCGTCGTGGAAGCCAAGCGCCAGCTCTTCGGCGTCGTCGCGGTCGATCTGTTGCCCGGACCGAGTGAAGTCGTGACCCTCGCCGACAGCAGCGCCACCCCTGCATTCATCGCCGCCGACATGCTCGCCCAGGCCGAGCACGGCGGGGACAGCGTGATGGGATTGGTGACCGATTCGGAGAAACTGCTCCTCGCCGTCAAAGCCGAGATCGAGCGCCAGATCCAGACCCTGGGGCGTCAGGCCCAGCTGAAAAAATCGCTTCGGGACGGTGCCTGGATGGTGCTGGTGGAATCGCTCGACGACGGGGTCGCCCTGGTGAATGCCTTCGCCCCCGAGCACCTCTCGCTGATCGTCAGAAAAGAGGAGGCCATCCTCCCGCGCATCACCACCGCCGGAGCGATTTTTCTCGGGAACGATTCGCCCGTTGCGGTGGGGGATTTTCTCGCCGGACCGAGCCACGAACTTCCCACCGGCGGGGCCGGGAAATCCTTTCCAGGACTCACCGCCGACATGTTCCAGCGGCGCACCAGCATCGTGCGGCTCGACGCCGAATCCCTTCGCAAATCCGCGCCCATCGTGGAGGCGTTCGCCCAGGTCGAGGGCCTCGACGCCCACGGCCGCTCCGCCACGATACGCCTGGGATAGCGGCGGACAGTTCGGAACTGGGTCGGGTGCGGCACCCGACCCTGATGGATCGGCCCCCCCAACGTCCCAAGAGGGCACTATACATTTTCACAATGACCTTCCGCCCGCTCGCTTTTCTCCTGCTCTTTTTCAGCCACTGGCACGGGCTCCGCGGGGAGGATGCGGCGGAGGGCGACTGGCGGCATCGCGAACGACACCGCTTTCCCGCCGCCGAGGCGAGGCAGGGTGTCGCGGTGGATGCGGAGCATTTCTACGCGATCACCAACCGCGCCATCGGCAAATACCGCAAGGACACCGGTGACCGCGTCGCCGGATGGAAAGACGCTGCCGACGGGCGGTTCCGACATCTCAACGCCGGGGTCGTCTTCGAGGGCAAGCTTTACTGCGCCCACTCGAACTTCCCCGCCATGCCCGAGGAAAGTTCGGTCGAGATATGGGACACCGCGACGATGCGGCATCTGACGTCTCATGTCTTCCCGAAACCGCCCGGCTCTCTCACCTGGGTAGACCGGCGCGACGGGATATGGTTCGCCTGTTTCGCCCACTACAAGGCCACCAGCGATCCGGCGCTGAGCCGGGTCACGAGCTTCGACGAGCGGTGGAATTCGCTGGCGACGTGGACCTTTCCCGCCTCTGTGATCGCCCGGTTCGGCGGCCACAGCAGTTCGGGCGGGAGCTTCGGCCCCGGAGGGCATCTCTACGTGAGCGGTCACGACGCCACCGAACTGTATCTCCTCGATCTCCCCGACGAAGGGGGCGGGATGATCCATCGTGGCACCATTGCGGTGAGTGCCGCCGGGCAGGCCTTCGCCTGGGATCGTTCCGCCGGGAGCGAGGGGATTTTGTATGCCATCCAGCGCAAAACCAGGGAGGTGATCGTTTCGTCCATCGAAAAAAGACCGAGGGATTCGCAGGCGAGCGGAGTTTCACCAGAAGCCGCTGAATAACCGGCGCAGATTTCCCCATGAACGACGACGAACTCGACCATCTCATCCGCCGGACGCACCCCTCGCCGGATTTTTCGCCCTCGTTCCGGCGCGAAGTGTGGGCGCGTGTCTCGGTCGCGCAGAGGGGATCACGGGCGGCGGGGGGACGCCGCTGGATGGAGGCGTTCTTTCCGGTGCTCGGTCGGCCCGCCACCGCTCTCGCCGCCGCGCTGGTGATGCTGCTCCTCGGTGTCGGACTCGGCAAACTCACGATGCCGCGGCCCGATCCGGTCGAATTGCGGAGCGCATATCTCACCTCGATCCATCCGCTCATGGCGGCACACCACGAGGAACGGAAATGAAGCGCGGTTTTTTCATCCTGGGCCTGGCCCTGCTGGCCGGGTGCGCCGGTTTTTTCCTGACGAGCAGGCAATCGTCAGTCGGGAATGGCGAAGCGGCCCGGGCCTCCGCAGCGGTCCCCGCCCTGCAATGGCTGCGGGAGGAGTTCGACCTGACCGACGAGCAGTGGGCGAAGGTCTCGGCGCTGCACCTCGCCTACCTGCCCACCTGCGAATCGCTTTGTGCAAAAATCATCGTGTCCCGCGACAAGGTGGCGGGTCTCGCCCGGGAGGGAACGGCGGTCTCACCGGAACTCGCGGCGGCGCTGCGTGAGCAGGCCCTCCTCCTCGCCGAATGCCAGACCGCGATGCTGGGGCACCTCTACGAAACGGCCGCCGCGCTCCCGCCGAGCCAGGCAGAGCGGTACCTGGAGGAGTTGACGCCCCATGTCCTCACCATGACCGTGGATCACACCTCCGGTTCGCCCCTCCGGT
>CAYLJC010000476.1:0-3079 GCA_964383345.1 uncultured Akkermansia sp.
GTTTTGATGCGGCGGATCCCTTCGATCCCGCTCATCCCGGGGAGACCGATGTCAAAAAGCATCACGTCGGGTCGTTCCCCTGCGACGAGGGCCTCGATGGCATCCTCGCAGCGTTCGTATTGATGAACACACTTCATGTCCTTCTGACGATCAAGGACGCGGGCCACGGTGCGACGGAGGGTCTCGTTGTCCTCCACCATCCAAACCTTCGTCGGTTCCTTGGGCTCCTGGGCCGTTTCTTCGGTCTGCGTTTCCTCACTCATAGTAGTTTCTGGGAGGATAACTTGACTGCAATGCAACCGTTTGCATCCGAAAAATCCAACTCATTCAAGGTTCCCTTTCCGGGGCGTCCGGAGCTTCTCAGGGCATCGGGACCACCAGTTGCACCACCGTTCCCTCGTTCAGGGCACTGCGCACCTTGAGGCTCCCCCCGATGGCCTGGGCCCGCATCCGCAGGTTCCTCAGCCCGTTGCCCTCGCGGAACTCCTGGTCGAGATTGTTGAATCCCTTGCCATTGTCCGCGATGCGCATCTGGAGACGATTGCGTTTGCTGTCGATTTCGATCTCGACGGCATTGGCCCCGGCATGGCGGACGATGTTGTTGAGGACCTCTTTGTAAATGAGGAAAATATCGCGCTTGAACTCCAGGGGGAGGCGGTCGTCGTGTGGCTCGCCGCGCACCACGAAAGAATATTCGTGCGTCCGCAGCAGCTTCGAAGCGGTCTCGCGGAAGCGCGTCAGCATCTGCTGCCAGGTTTCCTCCCCCGGTCGGATCAGCCAGACGATGTCGCGCATCGATTCGATCGTTTTGTCTGCCGTGGCCTTGATGTCGGTGAGTTCCTCGATGAGCAGTTCGGGCTCGTCGACCTCCGTCTTGCCCAGCTCGGCGAGGAGCGCGATACTGCTGAGATTGCTCCCGATGTCGTCGTGGAGATCGCTGGCGATACGCTGGCGGAGCGTCTCCAGTTCCCGGCGGCGTTTCACCCGGCCGCGGGAAATGGCCACCAGACCGAAGGCGAAAATCCCCGCGACCCCGCTGGCCATGTAGGTGACCCCCCGGGTCACCGTGCGATCGACGAGGTTGAGCCTCTCCTCTTCCTTGTCGAGCCAGCGGCGCGCCAGCCGGTTGCGTTTCAGCAATTCGGAGAGCCAGGTCTCCCACGAGACGAGGTTGCGGTGGCTGCTGTAGCCGTCGACGAGATATTCGGGCGACCAATTCCCCTCCACGAGAGGATGCATCGCCGTCACCGGTTTTCCCGCGGCGACGTTCTCCACCCCCGAATACACGATGAGTTCGGCGAGATCGAAAGAGATTTTGGTCGGTGTTTTGTTGCCCTCCACCGTGACCCGGACATAGCGCCCGTAGCCGTCCTTCACCGGCACGATGAGCGGATTGGAACCGATCATGCTGATCTGGGACGGGTTGAAATGTCCCGCCAGGACGGCCTGGCGCGCGTCGGGCGACTCTGAGATCTCGATTTTCATCGGATAGGGAAAGCGCACCGTCGGGTCGGGCACCGTCGCCGGAGGATCGGCCAGAATGATCTCGATCTGGTCGATCGCCATGGGTTCGCCGAGATCGACCTGGACCCAACTCTGGGTGGCGGGTTCCTTGGAGCGGGCGCGGAAACCGAGGGACGGACTCTCGCTTTCGCCGTGCGGAATCCCCAGGGTGGTGATCCCGTCACAGAGGAATTTCTGCGACCACTGGTCGGCCCATTCCTCGCTGTCGAGCGCGGTGACCGCTTTTCCCACGGCGAGATTGCGCCCTCCCTTCAGCACCATGATTTCGCTGAGGGCGAAGACCTCCCGTCCCCCCGCCGGGGCGCGCCACAGCGCGGTCGCGGTGACGCGGATATACCGGCCGGAATAGCCCCGCGCCTCACGGAAATACGGCCAGCGTTTCACCCCCTCGTCGGAGCGGGCCTCCACGATCGTCTCGTAGTTCCCGAAATCGGCTTCGTTCGAAATATCGATGCGGAATCCCTTGGGAAAACCATAGCCGTAGACCGTCTCGTCATCGACCTCGGCGGTCACCGGGAAGAGGGCGATGCCATCGGGACTGACCGGTTCTCCCATATCGATCTGGACCCATTTGGGACGCTGTTTGGCCCCGCCGGAGAGGTAGCCGAATCCGGTGACCCGCTGCTGCTCGCGGGTGATGCGGGAGAGTTTGCCGAGCTGGGCGATGATGTCGGCCTGAGCCTCTTCGAGATCGCGGAGATCGCGGTTGAAAAGGCTCGCGATGCGGTCCGCGCTGGTCTGACGCGGATTGATGACGGGATCGATGAGATCGGGCGGCAGATTTTCGCGCAGGTCGCGCCCGCCGCTGGACTGGGTGCCGGTGTCGGGAAAAGGGGAGAGCTGGCCGTGGAGCGCCGGGGGTGGCGTCGCACCGAACACGAGCAGGAAAGCCCCCACGAGGGAGCTTCCAACCGATGGGGCAAGGTTGGGGGCGAAAATTTTCAAAACGTGCCGATGCGGGATTGCGGGATTTTCGCATCATACCACAAATCGAACCGCTCACCACCACGACAACGTGCCGGGTCGATCGGGGGACTCAAATTTGGAATTGGTTCCCTGACCCCGTTCCTTGGGTGAAGGCGTTCTGGAACCACTGCATCCCGGCGACGAGGTTGGACTCGGGGGTGCGGAAGACGGCGTGGTAGTGGTTGTCCATCAGAACCCAGGCGAAGACCTGCCAGCCGGTCCGGCCGCAGGCCTCGGCGAAAGAGTCGAGAAGAGTTGGCGGTCCCCGTCGTCGTGGACGATGGCCTCGCGCCGGTCGCCGCGGGCCATCACGTGGTAGACGGCGTTTTCGTATTCGACGCGGGGCGTGCGGGGCATGCAGGAGGCTCGCGGAGATCGGAGGATTTTTCAAGAAATGTCGCATGACCCCGTTTCATGAGTTGGAGCGTCAGGATTGATATGAGAGGAACTGTAGCCGCCATAGCGTCGGACCGTTCCTCAAGAAAAACGGCCCCGCCGTTTTAGACAGTCCAAAGGACTGCCCCGCAGGGGCGAGCGCATACGCGTAAACCTAAATTTCGCAACTTGTTGACTGAAAGCGGACTACGTA
>CAYLJC010000477.1:0-3056 GCA_964383345.1 uncultured Akkermansia sp.
GCTTCGAGGTCGTAGGGGAAGGGCTGTTCGACGTAGAGAATTTTCTGGTAGGTGACGGGTTCCTCGCGCTTGAGCCGGTCGAGGATCTCGTTGACGTAGGCGGGATCGGTCACGGTGCAGTTGAAATCCGTGGTGAGCCAGGTCACTCCTTTTTCCTGCGAAATGCGGCCGATCCTGGCGAGGCGGTCATAGTCCCACGCCGCGTCGTTGCCGCGCAATTTCACTTTGAGACAGTCGAGTCCGTCCCGGGTGATCCATTCGGTGAGGGTGACGGGGTAGCCGTCCTGCGGTTCGTCGCCGGTGAGTTCGCTGTCGTCGAGCGGGTCGAGGCCGCCGACGAGATGCCAGACGGGAAGGCGCGAGTCGGGTTTGGCGATGAGAAAATCGGCCGGGTATCGTCCCCGGAACGAGGGGAATCCTTCCGCTGCTTCGATGAAATCGCCGAGGTCGCGAGACATGAAAGCGGCGTTGTAGGTGTCGTAGCTGGGGCATTCGTGGAGCTGCCCGTAGGCGTCGTGGACGGCGATATCAAAGAGCGAAAAACAGACGAGGGCGGCGAGGTGGGGCAGGGCCGCTTCGGCGGGACGGGTTGCGTTGAATTTGTCCTGAAGCGAGGGGAGCTGGTGTTCGATGAAGTCAAAACCCAGCTCCATGGGATGCCCCGATTCCTTCCAGTCCTGGAGGGTGCGGGCGATGAGGAGGGTGAAATCCTTCATCGCGGTGTGGCGTTCTTCGTAGGTCAGGGTCGAGGGCCAGACCCAGGCGACGGCGAGGGGGGTTTCGCCCCAGCCGACTGCGGTTTTGCCGTTGTTCCCCTCGAGGACAACGCGGGCGCGGGCGCAGGTGACGGAATCGACGACCTGCTGGCCGAATTTGAGCGGAACCCGCATTTCGACGGGAAGAAAGTGGAGGGCGACTTCGCGGATGCGGGCGTTTTTGCTGGTGTGGGACATGGAAAAGTGGTGGGGCGGGGGTTCAGGCGGAGCTTCGGGCAAAGTGCGCGGGGGATCAAGGGGGGAAGCGATTCCGAAATCTCCTCAGTCCCGCGCCATGAGGGCCTCGATCTCGTCGGGTTCGATGGGAATGGAGGCCATCAGGTCAATGTTGCCGCCTTTTTTCACCACGATGTCGTTTTCCAGGCGGATGCCGAAACCTTCGTCGGGCAGGTAGATGCCGGGTTCGACGGTGACAATCATGTTCTCGACAAAAACGGCTTCAGTGGGAGTCACGTCGTGGACATCAAGGCCGAGGCTGTGGGAGACGCCGTGCATCATGTATTTGCGGTAGGCGCGTTTTTCCTCGGGCAGATTTTCCTCGGCCCGTTCGGCGGTCACGGTGTCCGCATCGAGCAGCCCGAGACCGATGAGTTCCGCCTCAAGGGCGCGGGCCATTTCAGGGTGATATTCTTTTTTGAGATGTTTGCCAGGCACGATGAGTTCGTCGATGCAGAGTCGCAGGATGCGCAGGACGGCCTCGTAGACGGCGCGCTGGCGGGCGGTGAATTTCCCGTTGACGGGGATGGTGCGGGTGAGGTCGGCGTTGTAGTTGGCGTATTCGGCGGCGACGTCGAGGAGGATGAGGTCGCCGTCCTGACAAACCCGGTCGTTGGAGATGTAGTGGAGGATGTTGGCGTTGGCTCCCGAGGCGATGATGGGTTGGTAGGCAAAACCACGCGAGCCGTGGCGGACAAATTCGTGGAGCAGTTCGGCCTCGATCTCGTACTCCTTCACCCCCGGCCTGACAAAACCAAGAATGCGTTCGAATCCTCTCGCGGTGACGTCACAGGCGGTTTGTGTCAGGGCGATCTCGTGGGAGGATTTGGCGACGCGGAGCCGGTGCAGGAGCGGGGCGAGGCGGGCGTAGCGATGATCGGGATATTTATCCTGACAAAGACGCCGGAAACGGTCGTTGAGGGAAAAATTCACCGGTGCGCCGGAGCGGGCGTGTTCGTTGTGATTGAGACAGATGGTTTCGACGAGCCGCGCCATGCGGCGGAAGACGGCGTCAAATTCGCCGGTCCATTTGACAGTGGTGATTCCGGAGAGCCGGGACGCTTCTTCGAGGGTGACCTTGTGCCCTTCCCACACCGCGATGAGTTCGGAGGTTTCGCGGACAAAAAGAATTTCGCGCAGGGCCGGATCGGGATGGCCGGGGCAGAGGAGGAGGATGGTTTCCTCCTGATCGATTCCGCCGAGATAAAAGAGATCGGAATCCTGGACAAAGGGCAGGGAGCCGTCGGCGCTGGTCCACGGAATGTCGGCCGAATGCAGCACCGCGAGGGAGGAAGGGGGGAGGAGGCGGGCGAGTCGCGTGCGGTTTTGGCAAAAGAGTTCCGAGGGGATTTCGCGGTATTTCATTTGCTAAAATCTCAGAGAAAAAGGGATGGCTGTGCTATAGTTTTCCCCCTCCGCCAGACAGGAGGGGGACAGGATAGGTCCGAGGCGCGAAGAAGGCTCCTCGCGGCTCCACCCTATATGGAAGACACTCAAAAACAAACGGTCGTTATCGCGGACAATGACGCGGATTTCCTCGAATGGGCCTCGCGGCATCTCGAGGCCGATTCGGTTGACATCCTCACGACGAATTCTTCCGAAGAAGCGCTCAAGCTCTTCACCGAACACCGCGCCGATCTGCTCATCGCCGAATTTCTCCTGCGACCTTTCGACGGGGTGGAGCTGCTCAAACGCATCCGCATGTCGAATCCGAACGCGATGGTGATCCTCAACGGACTGGTCCATTCGACCAACGCGGTGATCGAGGCGATGCGTCTGGGCGCTTTTGACGTACTGCGGCGCGAGTCGGTCAATTTCGAGCTGCGCCCGGTCGCGGAACGGGCGCTCCAGGCGGCGGAACAGATGCGGCTGACGGAAGAGAGGACAAAATCGGACCCCGTCGTCCCGCCCCAGCCGACCGACGATCTCATCATCGGTCGTTCCCCGGCGATGCAGGATGTCTACAAGCTGATCGGACGGGTCGCCCGCGCCGATGCTCCGGTCCTCAGGACCGGCGGGAGCGGAGTCGGGGACCTGCACGTACAAGACGTTGGTGGACCCGAC
>CAYLJC010000478.1:0-3046 GCA_964383345.1 uncultured Akkermansia sp.
GGTCTCGAGGACGTTTTTGAATTGCACAAAAATCGACTGGGCCGTCTCGGGCCGCAGGTAGGCGATGCTGCTCTCGTCCGATTCCTCCGAGGAGGCCCCCATCCGCGTCTGGAACATGAGGTTGAAGGCCCGCGGTTCGGTCAGGAGCGATCCGTTCTCGGGATTGAAGCGGGTCGTTTCCTTCATTTCCTCGGTCCGTTCGCCGAGGAGTTCGAGGCTTTTTGGCGAAATCTGTTTGTCGGAGAGAAATTGCGCGTAGTACTGGCGGGCGGTCTTGCGGGCCTTGTTCTCATCGGTGCCCTCGACCACGAGGACCGCGTAGTCCCGCTCGACGCTCCAGCCCGATTCGGCGTGCGAAGCACCGGTGAACCAATAGGCGGTGCCGTTCTGCGGGGCGATCTGATCGGCGCGGAGACGGGCTTTGCTGAGGAGGCAGTCGCACATCGGGTCGGAGAATCCGCCGACGTGACCGGAGGCCTTCAGGACCGCCTGATGGGTGAGAATGGAGCCGTCGAGCCCGAGGATATCCTCGCGCTCCTGGACGTTGCGCCGCCACCAGTATTCCTTGAGGTTGCGCTTTAGTTCGGTGCCGAGCGGTCCGTAGTCCCAGCAGCCGTTGAGACCGCCGTAGATCTCCGCCGATTGAAAAATGAAGCCGCGTCTTTTGCAAAGACTGACGATTTTTTCCATTAGGACCGTGTTTTTTTCGGAGGAGGCGTCGCTCATGAACTGATTTTCAAAAGGATAAAATGAGGGCACACAAGATAGCCGCCCCCACCTTTCCGCAAGGGGAAAGTCCGCTCCCGTCCCCGCCACGACGTTCCTCCCGGGTTTCCGCCGCATTTTCCCTTGACCAAAGTGGATTTATGCGGACATTGCCCGCCCTGCGGTTCGTAGCTGGCGCCGAAGATTTTGCGCCCGCCGACACTGCCCTTTGAACCCTTTAACGGATCCGAAAGATGTCGAGAGTTTGTAAAATCACCGGTGCCAAAGTCGTCGCCGGCAATAAAATCCACCGCAGCGGGCGTGCCAAGAAAAAGGGCGGGATCGGTCGTCACGTCACCGGAACGGTGAAGCGTCAGTTCAAGCCCAACCTGCGCCAGAAGCGCGTCTGGGTGCCCGAGCTCGGCAAGTTCGTCCGGATCCGCGTGAGCGCCCGCGCGCTCAAGACCATCGACAAGAATGGTGCGTTCAAGACGCTGAAGGAAGCCGGTCTGCTCTGAGGCGGCTCCGGCCGTTGGGGTTGGATGCCTGACACCCTTCACCTCGCCGATGCGGATGACGTCGGGGGTTTCGCCCTCGCCCGTCTCATTTCGCAACTGGGCGTATCGCCGAAATCTCCCGCCACCTTTGTGTGGGATGATCGCGGGGATCTCGCCGCCGCTTGGACGATCTGGCTGGAGAAATGGTTCGCGCAGCATCTCTCCGTTTGCTTTGTCGAAGTCTACCATAGCGCCGCCGCTTCTCTGGTGGAGGAAATCGAAGCCGCCGACCGACGTCTCGACGCGGCCCTCACGGACAGCCTTCGCTCCCGCAGTTTGCAAGTCGCGCACGCGTTTCTTGAGGGAAAATCCGCGCGCCGCGCCCATCACCAATGGCAGCGCTTCGTCGAGCGGATCGCTCCGGGCCGCGCTCCCGGTCATACCACGACCTTGTTTGCCATGCAGTGCGCCCTTTACCACCTCCCCCTGGGCTCCGCCCTGAGCGCCTACGCCTGGTTTGAACTCGAATCGGGTCTGCCCCGCAGCGGATCCGGCGGCGGGGAACGCGACTATCGGGACAAAGCGGGCAGCGCGGAGGAGGTCCTGGCCGCCTTCCGGCTGGCCCTGCCCCACGTCGCGGTTGCCTTGCGAGGGGATCGCGACGAAAATGCCGGAGAGACGTCCGCCGAACCCCCTTCCCGGCTGCGGGCCATTTGACCACGTTTCCCCCGATGACCCCCGACATCGACGAAATCACCATCACCCGGACGGAGACCGAGACCGATGTCGACAGCCCGTGGCATGTCGTGGTTTACGACGATCCGGTGAACCTGATGAGTTTTGTCACCCTGGTCCTCAAACGGGTGTTTGGTTACCCGCAGGAAAAAGCCGAGGCCCTCATGATGGAAGTCCACAAGCTCGGCAGCTCCGTCGTCTGGACGGGGGAACGGGAGCAGGCCGAACTCTACGTGCAGCAGCTCCAGACCTATCAGCTTCTCGCGGCGATGAAAAAGGCGGACTGAGATTTTGCACCCGCGATTTTCCCCCTGATCTCACGATTGCGGGAAATCACGAGGGATGACTTCGCCGTTTTCCGTGATCCGATCCATCGGTGTCTCCGAGAGCGGGGGTACGATGTTCTGTCCCGAGAGCAATTCGGTGAGAACCCAGAGGCAAAAGAGGGCCAGTGCGAGATAGTTCATGGCGTCTCTCTACGAGGAGAGGCCGACGACTCTTTCAGTTTGCGGAAAATAGCCTGTCCCCGCGCCATGATTTCGGATTCCGGATCTCCTCCTCGGAAGCGGACGGCGTGGATAAATAGCATGGGCATCCCATGCGGCGCTCTCCCCGCTGGTTTCCACGTCCGGGAAATTCCGAAAACCCGATGCAGGGAAGTATCTTTTCAGGCATTCCGCTGCCACAAACTGGTCTGCGAGGTGCTGAGCTGGAACTTGCGCTGGTGTTCGCGGAGGAGAAAGGGAAGTTCCGTCACCGAGAGCAGGGTGAAGTCCTGCTCCAACGCCGCCCGGAGAAATTCGAGGGTGGTTCCGTCGGGCTGATTCTCCACGGGCGTGTGCTCCGGCAGCCAGGTCGCGGGAGTGGCCATGACCAATCTTCCGCCGGGGCGGACCAGCGTCGGAAGTCTGTCGAGGAAGCGCCGTGGCTCGGACAGGCGGCAGAGCAAATTGGCGGCATGGACCAGGTCGAAGCTCCCGAGATCACTCCGCAAGTCCATCGCGTCGCCCGTTTCAAAACGGACCCGTTCCGGGAAAACTCCCGTCGGTCGGCGCACCGTGAGTGTCTCCGCCCGATGCATTTCCCCATGGCGTTGACAGGTGACCGCT
>CAYLJC010000479.1:0-3039 GCA_964383345.1 uncultured Akkermansia sp.
CTCTGGAAGCAACATCCTGCGCATCCTCGAGGTCCTCGACAAGATCGACGTCGCTTATGCCACCGAACAAAAGCTGCCCGTCCTCAACACCCCCGGCGTGAACCACACCACCGTGGCCGAGCACACCTTCGGTCTCCTCCTCGGACTCACCAAAAAGATTCAGGAGAACGCCGTCGATGTCAAAAACGGCAAATGGGTCGCCGGTTGGAAAAAGCCCGTCGGACATGAGATCCTCGGTTCGACCATGGGCATCATCGGACTCGGGCGTATCGGCAAGGAGGTCGCCACCCGCGCCAAGGCCTTTGGCATGTCGGTCATCGCCTATGATCCCTACTTCGACGAAGCCTTCGCCGCCGAGCACGGCGTGACCCGCTGCGCCACGATGGACGACGTCCTCCTCGGCGCGAATGTCGTGAGCCTGCACTGCTTCCTCGACGAGAACACCCACGGCATGATCAACGCCGACAAGATCGCCGAGATGCAGGACGGAGTCATTGTTCTCAACTGCTCCCGTGGTGAACTGGTCGATACCCGGGCCATCGCCGCCGCCCTCGCCTCCGGAAAAGTCGGGGGCTATGGCGCCGACGTTCTTGATGTCGAACCGCCCGCCGCCGATCACCCCCTTTTCACCGCGCCGAACTGCGTCATCACCAGCCACATCGCCTCGCGCACCTACGAGAGTGTCGAGCGCCAGGCCCTCCGTGCAACGCGCAACCTGATCCATTACCTGAACGGCGATCCGGATTTCATCCAGGCGAATAAGTTTTGACAATAGGGCTTCCTTTCGGCACGATGCTCCCCGGCCTCTGAAGTGCAGCCCGGATCGGCTCCTGCTTTTCCGGTGAGGAAACCGCTTTGCTTTGATTTTCTCACAAGGCGTCCCTTATCCGAATGAGCCCCTCCCCGAGGAAAAGCGGGGAGCCATTTGACACTTGGGCTGCGACGGTTACAGTTGCGCCGCCTCCGCGTCGAGGCTGTTTCCCGCCGTTTTTTCTCCGCGGGGTTCCAGCCTCTCCCGTTTGCCGCCGGACCGCTCACGCACTTTTCCCGCCCTCCTCTTTTTCCCATTTCAACACCGGATTATCCAACGAGCTATGCCCACAAAAAAAACCGCGAAAAAAACTGCCCCCCGCTCGGGCAACCAGAAAAAACTCGTCTACTTCTTCGGAGGAAAGGAGGCCGACGGTGACGGAACAATGAAACCGCTCCTCGGCGGCAAGGGAGCCAACCTCGCCGAGATGTCCCTCATCGGCCTTCCGGTGCCCGCCGGCCTGACCATCACCACGGAGGTCTGCAATCACTACTACGCCAACGGCCTCAAGTGGCCCGCCGATCTCCAGAATCAGATCGAGGCGAACATCGCCAAGATCGAAAAGGTCATGGGCAAGAAATTCGGGGATCTGGAGAATCCTTTGCTTCTCTCGGTCCGCTCCGGCGCCCGCGACTCCATGCCCGGCATGATGGACACGATTCTCAACCTCGGCATCAACGACGCCGTGGCCGAATCCCTCGCCCAAAAAACCGGCAACCCCGAATTTGCCTGGGACAGCTACCGCCGTTTCCTCCAGATGTTCGGTGAAGTGGTCATGGGGGTCGAGCAGCACGCCGACGAACTCCACGATCCCTTCGAAGCCATCCTCGACGCCGGCAAAGCCAAACGCGGGGTCAAGAACGACTCCGACATGAACCTCGACGAGCTCAAGTTCGTCGTCGCCGAGTTCAAAGCGCTCATCAAAGAACGCACCGGACGGGACTTCCCCGAAGATCCCATGGAACAGCTCGTCGGATCGGTCAACGCCGTTTTCAATTCCTGGCAGAACGACCGCGCCAAGGTCTACCGTCAGAAATACGGCATCCCCGCCGAGTGGGGCACCGCCGTGAACGTGCAGGCCATGGTCTTCGGCAACACCGGCAAGAAATCCGGGACCGGGGTGGCCTTCACCCGCGACCCCGCCACCGGCGAAAACGTCTTTTACGGCGAGTATCTCATCGATGCCCAGGGCGAAGATGTCGTCGCCGGGGTGCGCACTCCCAAGCAGGTCCGCGAAATGGCGAAAGACCTCCCGAACTCCCACAAAGAGCTCCTCAAAGTCCGCAGCATCCTTGAGAAACACTTCCGCGACGTGCAGGATATCGAGTTCACCATCGAAGACGGCAAGCTTTGGATGCTGCAAACCCGCACCGGCAAACGCACCGGTTTCGCCGCCGTGAACATCGCCCTCGACATGGTGAGGGAAAAACTCATCACCAAGGAGGAGGCGATCCTTCGCATCCCCGCCGACGACCTCAGCCACCTCCTCGCGCCGATCTTCGACTCGGCCGATGAGAAGAAGGCGACGAAGATGGGTTCGGGCCTCCCGGCCGGTCCCGGAGCTTCCTCCGGTCGGATCTACTTTTCGGCGGAAGACGCCGTCGCCGCGGAAGCGCGCGGGGAAAAAGTCATGCTTGTGCGCATGGCCACTTCCCCGGAAGACCTTCGCGGCATGATCGCCGCCGAGGGCATCCTCACGACCGAAGGCGGGGCCTCCTCCCACGCCGCTCTCGTCGCCCGCCAGATGGGCAAGATCTGCGTCTGCGGCGCCCATGGCATGACGATCGACTACGGCAAAAAGACCCTCTCCGGAAACGGCGTCACCCTCAAGCAGGGGGATTTCCTCTCCCTCAACGGTTTTGTTGGCAACGTCTACGCCGGTGAGATCAAGTCCTCCCCCTCCCAGGTCATTCAAGGCCTCATCGAGGGCAAGGCCGCCGCGAAAAAATCCGACACCTACAAGAAGTTCATTGAACTGATGGAGTGGACCGACAAGTACCGCAAACTCGGCGTCCGCACCAACTCGGACACACCCTCTCAGGTGCGCCAGGCGGTTCTCTTCGGTGCGGAAGGCATCGGGCTGACCCGTTCGGAACACATGTTCTTCGAGGGCAACCGCATCGACGCCGTCCGCGAAATGATTCTCGCCGACGACGACAAGGAACGCGCCAAGGCCCTCGCCAAAATCAAGGCCTTCCAGAAAAAAGACTTCATCGGCATCTTCGAGG
>CAYLJC010000480.1:0-3034 GCA_964383345.1 uncultured Akkermansia sp.
GGGACCGGTCTTCGCCACCGGAGTCCTCACCCTCGTCCTCCTCGCCTCGGCCCGCTTCGCCGCCCGGCGTCATCTCCTCGGAACCACCGTCCGGCGTGTCCTCCCTCCGCGCGGACACAGCGGCGAAAGTTTCCCGGTGCAAACCGACATCATCCCCGGCCCCTTCTTTCCCCCCGGAACGAGCCTCGCCTTCCGCGATCCCCTCGCCCCGGCCACGAGGGAGAAACGGATCGCTCCGACCGGTGCCGGAATCCCCCTCGCGCTCCGTTATACCGGCAAATCCTCACGGCGCGGACGCCATCGCCCCCGTTTTTGGAAACTGCGCTCGACCTGGCCGCTCGGACTTTTCGCGACCGAGCAGAGCGGGCCTTTCCTCGACAGCACAACCCTGCTGCTGCGGCCGAATCCCTTTCTCCCCCGGTCACTGCACCTCCGCCTCCAACAACTCGCCCGGGATGCCTTTGAGAACTCGCCCGAGCCGCCCGACCCGACCGCGGACTTCCGCCTCCTCCGGGAATTCCGCTCCGGCGACGCGGTCAAGCGAATCCACTGGCCCGCGAGCCTCCGCTCGGGGCGGCTCCACGTCGCCGAACTGGAACCCCCACATCCCAAACCCCGTCGCTACGGCCTTTTCCTTCACTCCTACGAACCCTCCGGACACCTCCTCACCCCCGAGACCTTTGAGATGGTCCTCCGCATCGCGGCGGGTTTGTTGTTGCGATTCCAACACGAGGAAATCCCGGTCCTCTTCCGCCAATACCCTGACGCACCCGTCTCGCTCACCCACCGCGGCGACACCTCCCGGATCCTCGATCGTCTCGCGACCTCCCGGCGTCATCCCCTCCGCCTCCTCGAACCTCTCGCGGCGGCGGCCCGGGATTTCCGGCACTGCGACGAGGTCTTCCTCCTCAGCGACTGCCCCCGCCGCGAATGGGAAGATGTCCTCCGCGAATCTTTTCCCGTTTCCACCCACATCGACGCGACCTCCCTGAGTTGGCAGTCGCGCGGAGAGATCAAAAAGCGCGTCCGCCTTCCCGCATGAACCTCCTTCCCGCCGCCATCGCCGCCTTGCTCGCGGCCTCGTTCAGCGCCTGGATGCTCTCGGGTTCGCCCGTGCCCATGACCTTGTCCGTCGTCGTGTTGCTGACGGCCATGGCTGCGCAGGCCCTCTTCGCCGGCGAGGGAAAAGGGAAACACCGGATCGCGCGGCGCGGTGCCTCCTTTCTCATCGCCGGACTCGCCTTCGCCTGCGAACTCCACCTCTACTCCACCGGCCAGGCCCTCGCGGTGCGGGCCGACTTGCCCCTGGTTTTCCACCTCGCCCTCGCCCTGCTCTGGTGGGTCGCCGGCGACCTCATCGTGCGCCTCCCCCGAAGCCGGGAGACCACTCCCGTCCGCCACGGACTCACCGGCATCGCGGCGGGGCTGATTCTCCTCGCCGCCGCCGCGACGACGGAGCGCTATGACTTCGGTCCGTGGCAACTCTATCCGCCCGCAGCCGTTCCGGTGCTGGCTTTCGCCTCCCGACTCCTCCTCCCGACACTGCTCCCGATACAAAACGCGGGCCTCGTGATCCTCCCCGCCGCCTTCGCCGTGACCGCTCTGCTCCTTGGCTCGAGCGCCGCCGCCGACGCCCTGAGACCCTGGCTTTTTTCGGAAAAGTCGGACCCACAAGGCCGGGAGAGCCACCGCCTCGCCGCTCCGGGCGATGGGAGCGGCATCGTTGACGGCGCTTCGCGTCATCTCCCCCGCGAGGCCGACGTGCGCTTCCGCGGCCAGGTCATGGTCCTGGTGAAAGCCCACGATCCCGAGCTGTTTCGCTCGTGGATGGAATCCCCGCTCTACGTGCGCACCTCGACCTTCGCCCGCTTCGAAAGCGACGAAGTCCTCTCCCCGATCCGGAGCGGTCGCTGGCGCTACGACATCGACGACGGCGCCGAGGACCATGCCATCGCCCTGCGGAGTCCGGATAAAAGTCCTTCCCTCCCCTACTCCCTCTACCTCCCGCGGGAATCGGCCGGACACCTCCCCTTCCTCGCCGGTTCGGAAACCCTTTTCACCGAGGCGGTCTACGAATTCGCCGATGACTGGTACCAGCTCTCGCCCCCGGACGAGATCACCAAGCTGCGCTACACCGCCACCGCCCCCCTCCTCGCCCCCTTGTCCGATGCGGACCTCCTCCGGCTGCTGCGCCGGCATCGTTCCCCGGACAGCGGCATCCACCTCGGTCTCCCGCCCTCGCCGCTCGCCGCGCGGGTGGCAGGGTTGACCGCCCGATTCGACCCTCTTGACCCGCTCGGCGGGATCCGGCGCTTTCTCCGCGAAAAAACCCGCTATTCCCTGCGGTTCAAAACGCCCCTGGATTCCAGTCCGCTGGAGTCCTTTCTTTTCGGCGAAGGGCAGGGACATTGCGAGCACTACGCCGCCGCCACCGTGCTGATGCTGCGGAGTCTCGGGATCGCCTCCCGCGTGGCCTACGGATACGCCGGCGGGATCGCCGACCCCGGCAAGCGGATTCTGGCCTTCCGCGACAGCCACTTCCACGCCTGGGCCGAGATCCGCAGCCCGCGCGGCGATGACTGGATCGTCTTCGACACCACCCCGAAAAGCCCCGCCGTCGCCGCACGTCCCCCCGCCGCCGTGACCCTGCCCGTGATCGAGGAGGCGCTCTATCATGACTACTCGGACTACGTAGCGGCCCCGGCGGAGTCGGGCTTCGCTTTCGGGGAAAAAATCGCCGACCTCATCGCCCTCCTTTCCCGGCATTTTTTCCTCACCACCGGGATCGGCCTGGCCCTCCTCGCGGGGCTCTGGCGGCTCCTCCCGGGGAAAGCGCGGAGCCGCGCCGGGAACAGGGAGACAAGTTCCGCGGAACCGAGGAACACCACCTTTCTTCCCGAATTCCTCCGCGAACTGGAGCGCGTCGGCGAGCGACTCGGAGTGCCCCGCAAGCCCGGCCACACCTGGCGCGAGTATCTCACCCGCATCGCCAAAGTGGCCTCCCCCACCGACGATCTCGAAGCCGCCGTCGCCT
>CAYLJC010000481.1:0-3023 GCA_964383345.1 uncultured Akkermansia sp.
CGATCCGAACCAGGCCTACGTCGATCCGAACCAGGCCTACGTCGATCCGAACCAGGCCTACGTCGATCCGAACCAGCAGGCGGGGTATCCCGAACCCACCCACGCTGCGGGCGGGATTTATGACGACGCTCCCCAGGCTCCGTCGCCCGCCGCGCCGCGTCCGAAGAAGAAAAAAGTGGTCACGAAACGTGCTCCCCGGCGTCCTCACGTTCCGACCCGCAAGGTTGCGGATCGGAAGCGTTCGCAGCCGCGACCGGCCTACAGCGACGGAGGTTTTTCCATGATGACCGTCTTCCTGACCCTCGTTGCCTTGGGACTGCTCGCGGCGGTGGTCTATGTGGTTCTGCCGAGGGACATGACGACTGTGGCGGGCTATCCGGTGAATGCGATCACTTCCCCGAAACCGCGCAACCTGCTCGAAGAAGTGCAGCAGGCGATGGTCACGCGGACGGCGGACCTGACTTTCACCGAAGAGGAGGTCAATCAGTATCTCAATCATCGTCTCCAGGCTGAACAGACCGGCCCGGTGGCGGCTCTGGTGACCTTCCGGGGCGTCTATGTTGATTTCACGCCGGGTTCCGCCGACATCATCATCGAGCGGGAGTTGTTCGGGATGCCCCTGACCATGGGAGTGACGGTCGCCACCGGCGAGTTCCGCCAGCGAACGACCTATCACGCCTCGGACTGGCAACTCGGTCGCATCCATCTGGGGAAACGGAACATCAAACCCGTCATCGATCTGTTTCTGCGGCTTCGCACGGGTTGCCTCGACGAGTTCCAGGCCCTCCAGCAGATGGTCGATGTAAAATTCGAGGAAAATCAGGTTTTCCTCGACGCGACACTCTGAGGCGCTTGTTCTTATGGCGGAATCCGACGAGGTCATTCACCGGGGGCGATTCCTCAACTACCATCGCACCGCGCGCGGGTGGGAATATGTGAGTCGGTCCAACGCGAAAGGTTGTGTGGCGGTGCTCGCGATGACCGATGACAAGCGCGTTCTCCTCACGGAGCAATTTCGTCCGCCGCTGGGGCGTGCCGTGATTGAACTCCCCGCCGGACTCGCCGGAGACATCCCGTTGCAGGAGGACGAACCTCTCCTCGTCGCTGCAAAACGGGAGTTGAAAGAGGAAACCGGGTATGTGGCCAAAAACTGGACGATGCTTCTCGCGGGGACTTCCTCCGCCGGGATGACCGACGAGGTCGTTTCCCTTTTCTACGCCACCGGTCTCACCAAAATGAGCGGGGGCGGAGGTGTCGCCGGGGAAAACATCAAGGTCCACTACGTCCATCAGTCCGATGTGACGAAGTGGTGTCGCGACCGCCAGGCCGAGGGAATGAGGGTCGATTTCAAAATTTTCGCCGCCCTCCACCTCGCGCGGGCGGTGAACCAGTCGACCGAGTCGAAACTCTGGTATTGAACCGGGCCGGGCTACGACAAGCCCCATTCCACCGGCAGTTCGGTCCTCGGGAAAAAAGAAGCCGTCTCGTTTCGCATCTGCCTCCAGTCCCCGCTGGTGTAACGCCGCGAGAGGTGGTGCAGGATGAGTCGTCCCACCCCGGCTTCGGCGGCGAGCCGTCCCACAAGATCCGTGGTCATGTGGGCATTCCGCCGGGCCAGCGCAGAGTCGTCGGCGCGATACTGACATTCACACACGAGAACAGTGGTGCCAGAGAGCCAGGTCACGAGTTCCTCCCAGGCCGGACTCTCCGGTTCGACGCGAAAATCGGTGAGATAGGCGAGGGAAGTCCCCGGCGAAGTCACGAGCAATTCGCGTCGCAATTCCCCGACGCGAAGGGAACGCCCCGCGACCTCGACGAGAGATTCCTCTTCGTTTTCCCCGGCTTCGACCACTTGGCGCAGCCAGGGGCCGGGCAGGTAGTTGCGCCGTTTCATCGCCGCCGCATCGATGTTCTGACGCGGTGACTCGACGAGGCGGTAGGCGACCGAGTCGATCAGGCCGTGGGGCAGCAAGCGGCCCTCCAGTTGCCAGGATGTGCCGCGATGAAGCAAAGTGCCCTCGCGAGGCTGATCGGGCTGGCGATGTGCCGGGGCAAATGCTTCCCGGGTGAGGAAACGAGCCGTGCCGAGTGTGTGTTTGCCTATCTCCCGCACGATCCATTCCCCCGTTTGGTCCGCGTGGAGATTCCAGACAAAACCCTGGAAGCGATGCCCCATCAGATCCACCGTTCCGGGCGGACCCCACACCGTCACCGGCGCGTCGGGGCGGTTGTAATTGAGCCGGAAAAAACCGTCAAAACCCGCGACGTGGTCCATGTGAAAATGAGAAAAGGCGAGATGCGCCACCGCCTTCACCTCTCCCGTCCGCAGGGATTCGAGCACCCCCTCACCGCAATCGAAGAGGAAACTCTCCCGCGCCGCGCCCGAATCCACGACGACATGGAGGGCGTTGTCGGCACCCGCCCGTCCCAGGACCTTCCATTCGATTGCCATGGGAGAGGGTAGCGTCTTGCGCAACGAATGCAAAGCCCGGCGGGCTGTCTGGCGTGGTTGAAGGGCCATCGGCCCGGGCGATAAGGTTTTGCCCCCTCAGTGGAGAAAGTGCCGGTGACCGGTGAAGACCATGGCGGCCTCGCGGGCATCGGCCGCTTTGATGACATCTTCATCGCGGATCGATCCTCCCGGTTGGATCGCGGCGGTGGCTCCGGCTTCGAGGGCGTAGGTGAGACCGTCGGGGAAGGGGAACATCGCGTCGCTCGCGACGATGGATCCCTTGAGGCTGAGTCCGGCTTGCTCGGCTTTCCAGGTGGCGATGCGGCAGGAGTCGACGCGCGACATTTGTCCGGCTCCGATGGCGAGGGTGCGGTCGCTCGTGGTGAAGACGATGGCGTTGGATTTGACGTGCTTGACGATGCGCCAGCCGAATCGCATTGCTTCGATTTCCTCGGCGGTGGGAGGACGCTGGGTCACCACTTTTTTCTCGATGTCTTCGAGGCCGAGGGCGCGGACGTCATGGTCCATGACGAGAAGCCCGCCCGGCGCCGAATGGATCACGGGATCTTTG
>CAYLJC010000482.1:0-3016 GCA_964383345.1 uncultured Akkermansia sp.
GTGAGGCCACGCGGAGGCCACGTCTCCCCGGATGATCGGCAGGGAAAAAACGGCGGGTAATTTTGGCAAATTTCTCCACACTTGGGAAAGGGCGAAATCTCCCGGGGCGCTCAGCGGCTGAGATCTTCCTGCCGCAGCACTTTGAAACCGGCTTTGGTGAGAACGGAGCGCCCGAAGTGGTTGTCCTCCACGCACAGCGCGAGGGCGGCATGTCCCTCGGGCTGGGAGAGGAGCGGGTAGATGAAGTGGATGTTGGTCTCGGCCTGGAGGAGGGCGCGGAGGGCGTCGGGCATCTCTGCGGCCCCGTCGCGCAAGGCCACCACGAGGATGTCGGTTGTGTTGAAAGGGATTCCCTTTTCGATGAAAAGCGTCTCGACGGTGTCGGGATCGCTCACGATGAGCCGGACGACGGTGTTGTCGATGGAATCCTGTACCGAGAGCCCGAGGACCACAACATGGTTGGCCCGCAGAAGATCGAGGATGGAGACGAAGGCCCCCGGACGATTCGGGAGAAAGACCGCCATCTGCCGAACTGGCGTGCCTTTGATCGTGCTGGTGCGCGGAGTGATCGCATCGTCTGGGTCCATCGGGATTCGGGTGTACTGTCAGGCGGATGCTCGTCCCGGCCTATTCGACGGTAACGCTTTTGGCGAGGTTGCGCGGTTTATCGACATCACAGCCCCGCGCCACCGCGAAATGGTAGCTGAGAAGTTGCAGCGGAATCACCGTGAGGATGGGGCTGAGGCATTCGGAGACTTCCGGAATATAAATGACGTCGTCGGCGATGCGTTCCAAATCGGTGTTGCCCTCGGTGGTGATGGCGATGACAGGGCCCTTGCGAGCCTTCACTTCCTCGAGAGTGCTGACGTTTTTGTCGTAGACGGAATCCCGCGGCATGATAAAAACGCTGGGGACGGATTCGCTGACGAGAGCGATGACCCCGTGTTTCAATTCGGCGGCGGCGTGACCGCTTGCGAAGATGTAGGAGATTTCCTTCATCTTGAGGGCACCCTCCAGGGCGGTGGGGTAATTGAACTGGCGTCCGAGGAAGAGCATCCCGGGGGCATCGAGGTATTTCAGCGCGATCTCGCGGACGGCATCCGTCTGTGCGAGGATTTTTTCCACCTTGCCGGGCAGTTCGCGGATTTCACGAAGGAGCCGCTGGCCCGAATCGACAGAGAGGTGGCGCATCCGTCCGAGGAGGAGGGCGAGCAGCGCGAGCACGGTGACCTGCGAGGTGAAGGACTTCGTCGCGGCGACGCCGATCTCGGGTCCGGAATGCAGGTAGCTGCCGCCGTCGGATTCGCGGGCGATGGTCGAGGCAACGGAGTTCACGATACCGAGGACGCGGTGGCCCTTGCGCTGCCCTTCCCGCATCGCCGCGAGGGTGTCGATGGTCTCGCCGCTCTGGCTGATGACAAAGGCGAGGGTGTTTTTATCGAGGGGCGCGTTGCGGTAGCGGAACTCGCTCGCGATCTCGACCTCGGTGGGAATCCTCGCGAGATGCTCGATCATGTACTCGCCCACCATCGCGGCGTGGGAAGCAGTGCCGCAGCCGCAGAGGACGATGCGCTCGACATCGCGGAGTTCCCGGGGCGTGAGCCCGAGCCCGCCGAGAATCGCCGAGGCCTGGTCGTCGAGGAGACGTCCGCGGAAGGCGTTCTCGATCGAGACGGGCTGTTCGAAGATCTCCTTGAGCATGTAGTGGGGAAAATCGCCCCGCTCGGCCTGTTCGGCGGTGAACTCGACCCGGCTCACTTCGTAGGCGGACTCGTCGCCGTCGAAATTCTCGATCGTGAAATCGTCTTCGCTCAGGCAAACGAGATCGCGGTCCTGCAGGTAAATCGCATTGGTCGTGTGGGACACGATCGCACTCACATCCGAGGCGAGAAATTTCTCCCCTTTCCCGAGACCGTCGACGAGGGGGCTGCCGAGGCGCGCGCCGACGAGAAATCCGGGAATATCGGCGTGCATCACGACGATGCCGTAGGTGCCGGTGACCTGCTTGAGAGATTCGCGCAGCGCCCCGACGAGACGTTTCCCAGGGTCCGTCTCGGTGCTGGCGTCGTAGGCGCGTCCGATGAGATGGGCGAGGACTTCGGAGTCGGTCTGGGAATGAAAGACGTGCCCCTCGCCGAGGAGCCGGTCCTTGATCCCCTGATGATTTTCGATGACCCCGTTGTGGACCAGCGCGAGGCGTCCGCTCCGGTCGAGATGCGGATGGGCATTGGCGTCACTGGGTTCCCCGTGGGTCGCCCAGCGGGTGTGGCTGATCCCGCAATTTCCCGAGGCCGGTTCGGCCGCGAGGAGAACTTTGAGATTGGCGAGCCGCCCGCTTTTTTTGCGGGTTTCAAGGACGGAGGCCCCGTTCATCACGGCGATCCCGGAGGAATCGTATCCGCGGTATTCGAGGCGTCTCAGTCCTTCCACCAATATGGGAGCTGCCGAGGCCTTTCCGACGTAACCAATGATGCCGCACATAAAACAAGAGTTCTGAAAGGCATCCGGAGACGTTCCGAAAGCCGCCCGAGAATAAGGGCGATGCGGTTTTTAATCAAAAAATTTGTCACGAATTCTATGCCGCTCCGCGCTGTTTCGTTGTACAGTCCAAGCACCCATGCCTAAATCCCTTTCGCTCAAATCCATGAACAATGTCCTCGCCATCATCATGGGCGGCGGACAGGGTTCCCGCCTTTTCCCCCTCACCCACAAGCGCTCCAAGCCGGCCGTCCCGCTCGCCGGCAAGTACCGCATCGTCGATATCCCGATCAGCAACTGCATCAATTCCGGGATCCGCCAGATGTACGTGCTGACGCAGTTCAACAGCGAATCTCTCAACCGCCACGTCACCAGCGGCTACAAGTTCGACCATTTCGGGGAAAATTTCGTCCACGTCCTCGCGGCCCAGCAGACCCCGGGGGACGACAGTTGGTACCAGGGCACCGCCGACGCCGTCCGCCAGAACCTCAGCTATTTCATGGAGCGCCCCTACCAGTATTTCCTGATCCTCAGCGGC
>CAYLJC010000483.1:0-3016 GCA_964383345.1 uncultured Akkermansia sp.
AGCACATAAGAGGGTGTCTCCAGGCCGCTGCGGGCAAAGGCTGTGAGGAGCGCGGGGACATCACTGCGGTAGCGACCGGTTTCGGGGTGGTCGGGCATATCAGGGATCAAGGCACTTGCAGGGGTTCGGCGTCGATCACTTGCCAGGGCAGGCCCCAGTCCTGGCAATCGGCGAGGAAGGGATCGGGATCGAGTTGCTCGACGTTCCAGACGCCCGGCTTGCGCCAGGCACCGGAGAGGATCTGGCGTCCGCCTATCATCGCGGGAACCCCGGCGGTGTAGCTGATCGCCTGGCTTTTTACCTCGGCGTAGCACTCCTGATGGTCGCAGACATTGTAGAGGAACTTGGTCGCGATCTCGCCGGTGTCTTTGCGTTTTCCGGTGATGAGACAGCCGATACAGGTCTTGCCTTTGGTGAGGGGACCGAGCGAGGCGGGGTCGGGGAGGAGTTTTTTGAGGAACTGGATCGGGATGATTTCTTTCCCCTCGTAATTGACCGGCTCGATCGAGATGAGTCCGACATTCTGGAGCACGGTGAGGTGTTTGATGTAGTTGTCGGAAAAGGTCATCCAGAAGCGGATGCGTTTGAGGCCGGGCAGGTTCTGCGCGAGGCTTTCGAGTTCCTCGTGGTAGAGGAGGTAAATCTTGCGCGTGCCGACCTGTTCGTGGGGAAAGGGATAATCGAGGCCGATCTCGAGCGGTTTGGTTTCCTTCCATTCGCCGTTTTCCCAGTACCGACCGTTGGCGGTGATCTCACGGAGGTTGATTTCGGGATTGAAGTTGGTGGCGAAAGGGAGTCCGTGGTCGCCGGCGTTGGCGTCGAGGATGTCGACTGTTTCTATCTCGTCGAAGTAGTGCTTGAGGGCGTAGGCGCAGTAGGCGTTGGTCACGCCGGGGTCGAAACCCGAGCCGAGGATGGCGGTGAGTCCGGCCGCCTTGAATTTTTCCTGATAGGCCCACTGCCATTTGTATTCGAATTTGGCGGTGTCCTGCGGTTCGTAATTGGCGGTGTCGAGGTAGTGGACCCCGGCCTCGAGACAGGCGTCCATGAGGGTGAGATCCTGATAGGGCAGAGCGATGTTGAGCAGGAGGGTCGGTTGGAGGTCTTTCAGAAAGGCGGTCACTTCGGCGACATTGTCGGCATCGAGCTGTGCGGTTCTGATCTCGACGCCGGTGGCGGCTTTGATGTCCGCGGCGATGGCTTCACACTTTTCGAGGGTGCGGCTGGCGAGCCAGATCTCTCCGAATGTGGCGGCGTCCTGTGCGCATTTGTGGGCGACGACGTTGCCGACTCCGCCTGCTCCGATAATAACCGTTTTATGCATGGGTGTGAAAAAAGTGGAATGCTCCGATTGGGGAGGGGAATGTCAAAAAGATTTGTGGCGGTTTCCCGAGGGGGATTGCCCGGCAAAGACGAACGGGGAGGCGCAATATGCGAAATTTTTCTGCGATTTCCCGAAACCCACTGAAGAAGAATCGCTTGTTAGGAAAGAGCCGCCTCATGCGGATGGTAGTGCTTCGCCCCGTGGGAAATGTTTCGCTGTTTTCCATCGCGCGGTTTTTCAAGGGGAAGAGTCTGTCAATACAACTGGCCTTTGCGGTAGGCGGCGGGGGAGACGCCGCGATGTTGTTTGAGCATGCGGCTGAAATAATAGCGGTTGGGAAAGCCGCAGTTTTCCGCGACCTGCTCGATGGATTGCTCGGTGTGCCGGAGGAGATGGCAGGCGCGATCGAGTCGGTAGCTGAGGAGGACACTCATGGGTGCCATACGGACTTGTGAGCGGAAGAGGTGGTTGAGGTTGCGCACGCTGACGCCGGCGGAGCGGGCGGCGTCTTCGGCGTTGATACGGCGCGCGAGGTTGGCGCGGAGAAATTCCATGGCCTTGCTGACGCGATGATCCAGTTTCTGGTCGGTCCACGCCTCGGGGGGCAGTTGGGTGAGGGCGTGGATGACGAGGGCGGCGGATTCCCAGTTACAGGGTTCGCCTTTGGCCTCGGCCAGCGATTCGAGGAATCCGGCGGCGACGCGGTCCACCGGCGAGGAGAAAACGCCCGGGACCGAGAGCAGATCGGAGCGCCCCAGAATGAAATGGACATACCACTTTGTGAAAGGTTCCGGATTGTAGGAACTGAAGGTGGTGCGTGGAGAAATGAGATAGAGGCGGCCCGGTTCCAGAACGGTATCGACCGCGCCGAAACGGACCACGGCCTTGCCTTCGACCGGACAATAGAGCCGCCAATAGGGATCGATGAGATTGTGCAGGTTCCACCGTTCGAGATGGATTTTGCGGGTGGTGAGGATTTCGAGGGAGAGACCCGGCAGCATGACCTCTCGTTCCCCTTCCACTTCGTGGGGGGATCCCTCGGGAACGAGACTGAAAAGAGGGCCTTTTTTTGTGCTCATTTTGGCATATTGCTAAAAATGGCACAAAGTCCCGATGGAATCCAGACTTAAATCGACAGGGTGAAAATGGATTTTATCCGGGTGTGTTTTCGCAATTGGATACAAGAATAAAATTCCATCCGATGCTACTTCCTCTCGCCGAAGAGGAATCGTCCGATCCCGCGGAGAGCGTTGCCGAGACCACTCTCTCCGGCGGGAGGAGGAGTCCCCGGGGGGAGGACATCGGCGGCGGCGAATTCACCCGGGACGGGGAAGCTCCGGGGAGCGCGGTTTTGAGTGAAGAGTCCTCCTCCATGGCCCCGGCACGATCCGTGCGGGCGCAGGTCGGCGGGCAGGTCCATCTGGTAGGGGAACTGGGTGCGGTTCGAGGCGATCAGCCCGCATTCACGACAGAGATGGGTGTTGCTCGAACCGGGCGGGAGCGGAATTTTGGCTCCGGCGAAACCCGCCTTCTCGGCGGATTTCATCACTTCCGTCCAAACCGGAAGGGCGAGAGTGCTGCCGTAGCCGCGGTCCATGATTTTTTTCGGCTGATCGAGTCCGACCCAAACGCCGGTGGTGACCTTGTCGGTGTAGCCGACGAACCAGGCGTCGATGTAATTGTTGGTGGTGC
>CAYLJC010000484.1:0-3014 GCA_964383345.1 uncultured Akkermansia sp.
CCTCGCTTCGGGTGCGTCCTCCTCGAAGCCGCCCGTCACGGCTGCCTCGAATATTTTGCCCTCCTCACCGCTCTGACCCAGTCCCGCCCCCTTTTTCCGGCACGGAAAAAACATTCCGCACAGCTTTCGCGGATCGACTTCGCGCTGCCCGACGATGTCTCCGATTTCCAGGCCCTCATCCGCGCCTGGCACGAGATGCGGCAGCAACGATTCCACCGCGAGGCCGGAGAAGAGTATGGAATCCACGCCGGAGCCGCCCGCGATGCCGATCAGATCGCCAAGCAACTCATCCGCCTCGGCGCGCGCTGGCCGGACCAGGGTGCCGCTCTCGAGGAACCCGACGGCACGCTCCTCGCCCGCATTCTCCTGAGCGGTTTTTCGGATCGGCTCGCCTTGCGCCACAGCCCCTCCACCCTCTCCTGCGCCGTCATCGGCGGACGCCGCGGCCAATTGGAAAAAGACAGTGTCGCCGCAACAAAAGAGACCCGCCTTTTTATCGCCGGGGAAATGATAGAGGTCGAGGGCAAGGATCTCGCGGTGAAACTCGGCCTCTGCACCCGCGTGGAGGAAAGCCTCCTGCACGAACTTTTCCCCGGCGACTTCGACGAAAAAGACGGTGCCGTCTACGACGAACGAAACCGCCGCGTCGAGGCCCGGCGCGAGCGACGTTTCCGCGACCTCGTTCTCGAAACAAAACTTTCCGGCACGGTTCCTCCGGACGAGGCCGCCGCCCTCCTCGCCGAGCGGGTCCTCGCGGGCGAACTGAATCTCAAGGCCTGGGATGAAAAGGTCGGGACCTGGTTCGCCCGCATCAATCTCATCGCGGAAGTCTGCCCCGAATACGAATTTGTCCCCGTCGATGAGGAGGCCAAACAACTAATGCTCGAACAGATCTGCGCCGGTGCGACGAGTTACAAGGAGATCAAGGACCGGCCCGTCTGGAATATCGTGCGCGACTGGCTCCCGCCCCATCAGGCCGGAGTGATCGATTTCCTCTGTCCCGAATCCCTGACCCTTTCCACCGGAAAAAACGTGCGGGTTCACTACCGTCCCGGCGAAAAACCGCGCATTTCCGTGCTCATCCAGCATCTTTTCGGACTCCAGGATTCCCCCGTGATCTGCGACGGACGTGTCCCCGTGGTCATCGAAATCCTCGCCCCGAATCACCGTCCCGTGCAAGTCACCGAGAACCTCGCCGGATTCTGGACCGGAAGCTATCCCGCCGTTCGCGCCCAGTTGCGGGGGCGCTACCCCAAGCACGACTGGCCTGAATTCGGCTGATCCGGCGGCTTCGGAATCACTTGCGAAGATCGCCCTCCGTGATCATCTTAGGGATGTCGCTTTCCCGGTCGTCCGTTTTTTCGCGCACCACCTCCCCTTTCCCATGAGCACCTCCCTCTCCCCCACCCTGCTCGCCCTCGCCCTGTGTGCCGGGCTTCTCCTGCCCGGTTGCGAGACCCTCAATCCCGCGCAGCGACGCATCAAAAAAAATCCCGAGCTATTTTCCCGGCTTTCCGAAAAAGACAAAAGTCTCGTGGAACAGGGCCGGGTTCAGGAAGGCATGTCCCGTGACGCCGTATTTCTCGCCTGGGGCCGCCCCGACCGCGTCATGAGCGGGAGCCGCAGCGGGAAAAACCGTGAGAAATGGGCCTACTTCCATTCCGCCCCGGTGCAGACGACCACCATCGGATTCGGCGGCTACGCTGGTCATCCCTTTTACAGTCACTACGGCTTCCACCCCGCCTTTGGCTACGGCTATGGCCCGGGCTGGGGAATGTCCACCGGGGTCGATTACCTGCCCTACATCGGCAGCACCGTTGAATTTTCCAAAAACCGCGTTGTCGCCTGGGAGCGGGCCGACTGAGCCAAGACCCTCGTCATGGAGGACCGCTTCGGCCACCACATCCGCTACCTGCGGGTCTCCCTCACCGACCGGTGCAACGAGCGCTGCCAGTACTGCATGCCCCACGAGGAGCAGGACTGGCTCCCGCGCGGAGAAATTCTCAGCTACGAGGAAATCCTCCGCGTCATCCGCATCGGAGCCGACCTTGGCATTTCCAAAATCCGCATCACCGGAGGCGAACCGCTCACGCGGCGGAATGTACTCTGGTTTTTCGAACAATTGTCAGCCGTTCCCGGCATCGACGACATCGGGATCTCCACCAATGGAACCCTCCTCGCACGTCGCGACAAGGACGGCCGCACCACCGCCCGGGCGCTCAGAAAAACGGGGGTCCGCACCGTCAATGTGTCCCTCGACACCCTCGACCACAACACCTACGCCCGCGTTACCGGGCGCGACCTCCTCGGTGAAGCCATCACTGGCATCGATGCCGCCCGCGAAGCCGGCTTCGAAAAAATCAAGATCAACACCGTGCTGATGCGCCACCGCAACGAGCACGAACTCTGGGACCTCATCGAGTTCGCCCGCGAACGGGACCTGCTCCTGCGCTTCATCGAACTCATGCCCGTGAGCACCACCGAAGTCCTCACCGAAGACAATTTCCTCTCCTCGGGCGAGGCGAAAAAAATCATCGAATTCCGTCTCGGGCGCCTCGTCCCGCGTCCCGACATACGCACCAACGGTCCTTCCAACTACTTCGAGATTCCCGGGTGCGGACAGATCATCGGCTTCATCGGTGCGATGAGCAACCTCCATTTCTGCGAGACCTGCAACAAGCTGCGCCTCACCTGTGACGGCAAGCTGCGTCCCTGCCTCGGCAGTCACCTCGAGTTCGACATGCGCGAAATCCTCCGCGACCCGGGAAAGACCGACCGCGATATCGCCCGCTTTTTCCTCCACGTTGTCGAGAGAAAACCAGAGCAACACGAGTTCCGTGAGGCCTATCAGCCCGGCAGGAAAATGATCGCGATCGGGGGGTGAAGAAGCCCCGAGGCGGGCGGGGGGTTGAGGGCGGGGCTTGCCGGGCGCTTGAAAAGCGCCCCTCCTTGGGGTCGAAGGTGGCTACTGCGCCAGCATCAAGGAGCGGGGCTTTGTAAGCCCCGGCGGAGCC
>CAYLJC010000485.1:0-3009 GCA_964383345.1 uncultured Akkermansia sp.
CCCGCTCAAAAATCGCGCCATCCGCATCCCGATGAGATGGTTGATCATCGCCGTGGCATCGGATGCGCATACGCTCAAATCGTCCCACCCAACCCTCACCGCGCCGTCTCGAACGCGGCCTCGGCCAAGGCTTGCTCCAGCTCCCTGCGGATTTGTTGTTGCTCCGCCGTGCCCGGAGGGGCGACGGGGGCGGCCGGAGGTTCGCCGATGCCGACGACCGGACGCAGGTCCCCCTTGTCAGTCAGGATCCAGTCGCGCGAACGCACATAACGGATGCCCTCTTTTTGCACATGCACCCACTGGCGCCGGAATCCCGGCTCGCCAAAAAGTTTGGATGCGAAACTGTGGCCGTTGATCCTGTTGGCGGGAAATTCCGCCTGCGCCAGTTCCACGAAGGTAGGCAGGAAATCCGAAAAGTCGATCAGGTCGTCATTGCTGCTGCCCGCCTCGATCATGCCGGGCCAGCGGGCGATCAAAGGGACCCGTGTACCCGCGTCGGTGGGATCCGCCTTGCCCCCCGGAACGGTGCGTTTGTCCGGCCCCCAGACGGAAGTCAGGGGTTTCTGGGTGCCGTTGTCGCCGGTGAACAGGATCAAGGTGTCCTCCGCCAGGCCGAGCCGGTCAACCGCGTCCACCACACGCCCCACCAACTTGTCCATGTAGGCGACCATGCCGGGGAAGTAAGCGGGATCTCCCTTGGTGTCAGCCATTCCCCGCAGTGGTTCATCGCTGTCGGGTGTCGGCCCCCAGGGAAAATGGGGCAGCAACATCGGGTAGTAGACCAGAAAGGGCCTGTCTTTGTTCTCCTCCATGAAACCGATCAAAAAATCAACATTCACGTCGGGCCCGTATTTCCCCCGCAATTCCCCCTCCAGGGTTTTTCCGTCCCGGACAAACACCGGGCTGGCGTAGCGGGTGTTCTTCTCGTGGTTGGCGTCCATGATCTTCCAGCACTGGTAGCGATCGAATCCAAAATCCCGCAGTGTGTCGCGCTCGTACAAAAACGACAATTGCCACTTGCCGGCAATGGCCGTGGCATAACCTTTGTCGCGGAGGAGGCTGGCAAAGCTGGTTTCCTTTTTTGGGTCGAGGAACTCCCGGTGCCTCTTCGGCTGGTAGATGACCCGCTTGATACCGTTGTGCTGCGGATAGCGCCCGGTCAGCAATTGCGCCCGGCTGGGCGAACAATAGGGGGTACTGAAGACATGCGTGAACTTCATTCCCTCATCCGCCAGTTGGTCCAGGCGGGGGGTGCGGTAGGAGTGCCCGCCGTAACACGACAGGCATTCATACCCGAGGTCGTCCGCCATGATCATGACGATATTGGGCAATCGCGCCGCCTCCCCGGCAGGTGCCCCGCCGGTCCCAAAACACAACATCCCCAACAATCCAAGCCAAGTCGCTTTCATACAGTCGCTTTCATACAGTCGCTTTCATACAGTCGCTTTCTTCCCTTCACCATCGCACCAAATTCTCTTTTGTCCCCCGGCGCGATGGTTCGTGGCAGGGGCATGCGAGAGGCGATCCAACAGCGGCTCGGGAAATCGTAGCGGGAGATCGAAGAACCTTTGCGATTGCAAAACCCGACCCCGTTTCAGAGAGTCCCTTTTTCCCTATCTCCGCATTTCCCAGCCGATTGGCAAATGAGCGCTCCATCCCCGATCTTCCGAAGCCCCTTTCTCTTCCTGCCGACGGAATGAATTGCATGACAATTGTCACATTCGGGGTGCTTCTTGTCCATGTTTGGCAAGGCCAGCCGCCCTCCACCCTCATCCCGCCCTCATGAAGACGAACCCCGAAATCGCGCCCGACCCTGCGGGACCGAAAGAAGGGAGCAAAGGACGGGGAGGCGCGATGATGATTTCCTTTCTCGCTTCCGTCCTGCTGAATCTTCTCTTCGTCGGCACCATGCTCTTGGTGACGATGAACGAGAGCCCCCCTCCTCCGCCCGCCATCATCGTGACCTCCGCCCTCGAAACGCCCGAGAGACCCCTCGAAACGCCGAAGCTCGACCGCCCCGTCGCCGCTCCCCGGACCGGGGGAGCGCCTCCCCTGTCCGTCCTGCCGGTGGTGGCTTCCGCAGCGAGCGACATGACCATGAGCATTCCCGATCTCCCTTCGTTCGATGCCGGTCTCGCGGGACTCGCCGGAATCGGTCCCGGATTTGGTCCCGGAATCGGCATGGGTGGGGGCGCGAGCGGAGACGGGGGATCGATGAAGGTCGGAACCATGGTGGTGAAATCGCAGAGGCTCGGCGTCATCCTCGATGTCTCGGGAAGCATGGAGGAGGAGTTGCCGGCAGTGCGCCAGGAGCTGCGGCGCGCCTTTGCCCAGGCGAAGACCGTGAAGGTGGAAGGATGCGGTCTTGACTGGAACGGGCCGACGGAATCCAGAGAAGGGAGGATCCGGCTGCGTTCGTCGGCGGATTCGGTGCTCGAAGCGGTGGAGATGCTTGTCGTCGATGGCCGGGTCGATGCGATCTACTGGTTCTCCGATCTGCAGGACAGCCAGACGGAACCAGGGCTGGAGCGATTGGGCGATCTGCTCGACCTGGAAAAGGGCAGAGGCAAGGCAGTGCGGCTCTACGTCCGCAGCCTCGAGCGCAAGCCCTCCTCCCAACTCGCGACGATCGTGAGAGCCAGCGGCGGGGCGGTCCAAGCGGGAAAAACGGAGGATTGACCGATGCAACGCGCCCCGATTTCCCATGTAGTAGTCCCATGACTGTCCTCGCCGATCACGCCTGCGTCGGTCGCCTCGTCCTATTCCCCATCACGCCACGGCACGGAACGAGTGCAGAAACGCGCCACTGGTGCCGATGAGGAATACTGCCACCGTCCCTTCCATGCGGCTCGTTTTTCTTTTTGGCTCTCGTCCGATCCGGCTGCGTCCGGCGTGGTTCCTCGTGGTTGGGTCGGTGTTTTTGACAAGATTCGGAACCAGCGCGGAGGAAGCAGGACGGGGGGATCCGTTTCCCGGTTTTTCCTTCACCGTTCCCGACCGACAGGGCGC
>CAYLJC010000486.1:0-3008 GCA_964383345.1 uncultured Akkermansia sp.
CTTGGTGATGGGCTGGCGGTAAGCGATCAGAGCCAGGGTCTCGAGGGCCGCGGCGCTGAGTTTTTCGGGGCGCATCTCGGGCAGGAGCGCACGGATCCAGTCGGCGAAGTCGGCCCGGGTCACGAAGCGCCAGCCGGTTGCGCCTTCCTGCAGCTCAAGGGCGTGGCCGCTCGCCGCGAGTCTCTCCCCGAGTTCGGCGAAGGCGGACTCGATGTCTTTGAAGCTGATCATCTCCCAGTCGCGCGCCTGGGGCAGCAGGCTGTCGACCGCGGCACGGCGCACCGCCTTGGCGATCTCGGCCGAGGAGACGGGTTCGGGAGCGGCGTAGATGAGAGCTTCGACTATTTGAATCAACTGCATGAAGCGGTGGAAAAGGAGGTCCTAAGCTGACCCGGTTTGCCTGAATTTAAAGAGAATTTTCCCCGGCCGGGCGGGCTATCCACTGTGGCGATGCAACTCGATTTCGCCGAGCAGGATCTCTTGCCGGACGCGGAAATGGTTGAGTTTCATCAGTTCGAGGACGGCGAGGAAGGTGACGATCATCTCGTGTTTGCTCGTCGCTTTTTGGAACAGGGAGGTGAAGGCGATGGAACCTCCGGGCGGGACCGTGGCGAGGAGCAGGTCGATCTTGTCACTGACGGTGTAGTGATCGTCCACGATCTCGCCGAGTCCTTCGTCCTGGAAGCGGTCGAGGATGTTCTGGAAGGCCCGGATCAAGTCGAAGATGCCGACGTCGGTGGAGAGGGGACGTTCTTCGCTCTCCGGCGCGACGATTTTGGCGGGCTTGTGGGTGAAGTGATTTTGCTGCTGCAACTCGCGTTCGCCGAGGTTGCGGGCCGCTTCCTTGAACTTTTTGTACTCGATGAGCTGCCGGATGAGATCCCAGCGGGGATCCTCCTCATCGGCGTCCTCCTCGGGCGGCTGGACGTGCTTGGGCAGCATCATCCGGCTTTTGATGTAGCAGAGGTTCGCCGCCATCACGAGGAACTCTCCCGCCAGCCCGATGTTCAGGAGCTTGAAGGTGTCGAGGTAGGCCATGTAGTGTTTCGTGATCCGCTCGATGGGAATGTCGTAGATGTCGATCTCATCCCGTTTGATGAGATAGAGGAGCAGGTCCATGGGGCCTTCGAAAATATCGAGGGAGACCTTGTAGGTGTTGGCGTCGCGTCCGCTGTCGTCGAATTCGTCGTCGTCGCTGCCGGGGAAATCGCGTGTCCCTTGTGTCCGGACCCGCGCAGGCGCGGCGGTGTCCGCAGCCGGGATGTCGGGGTCGGCGGAGCTTGCACTCGTCGTCGGAGCAGTTTCTGGATCGGGATTTGTCACGGTGTTTCGGTGGGTCCAGCAAAACCCCTCGCCCTCCTCTTTGCAAGGTGAGAGGTGAGGGGAAAGTCGCGCCGGGGAACGCCACACCTGAAATGCGCCGGATTCCGGTGTGCCGCGCACTTTACGGGGAGGGGAAACGCCGCTCTAGTAGGAGAATGATCCGATTGTTCGTCGCCGCCTTTTTGCTCACGGTGGTCATCGTGTTCACTCCGTCGTCCGCCCCCGCCCAGGCGGATTACAAACGCTATTACGACGAGGACAATCTCCCCAAGGTCCGGGAAATTTTCGCGGTGGGCCGATACGACATCGTCCTGCAGATCTGCAACTACGCCCTGCAGCGCGGCCAACCCTCCTGGGAATGGCGGGTCCTGCGCTTCGAATCTCTCGCGAATCTGGGGCGCTACGAGGAGGCTCTCACCGAAGCGGAGAAAACCGCCGGCCTTTTCACGGAATCTCTCGGGGCGCAGCTTCGCATCCACGAATTTTTCCGGACGACCGGGCGAAAAGAGGCCGCCGCCGCCACTTTCGCGGCGATCAACGCCGCCGCCCGCGCCGTTCCGAAACGGGAACGGACCACCCTCGATCTCGTCCATCTCGGCGAGGCCGCCCTCGTCCTCGGGGCCGATCCGGGCAAGGTCCTGGAACAATATCTCGGTCCCGCCAAAGCGGTTCGGGCAAAAGGCAAAGAGATCCCACCCGGCCTCGTCGAAGCCCATCTCGTCTCCGGTAAACTGGCCCTGCAAAAAGAGGATCTCAAACTCGCCGCCGAGGAATACGGCGCGGCGCTGAACTACGCTCCCGAAAACATCGAGGCGTTGTTTGGCATGGCCGAGGCGTTCCTGCCCTCGGACCGCCAGGCGGGAGCCGGGTATCTCGAAAAAACGCTGGAACTGGCACCCTATCATTTCGGGGCGCTCCTCCTCCAGGCGGAGTCGGCGATCAACTTCGAAGACTACGCCGCCGCCGGAGAGTATCTCGCCCGCGTCGAGGAGATCAACCCGCGCCACCCCCGGGCCCACGCCTACCGCGCCATCCTCGCCGAGCTGGAGCGCAACGACATGGCCGCCTTCGCCGCCGAGCGCGAGAAAGCTCTGGAGATCTGGCGCGACAACCCCGAAGTGGACCATCTCATCGGACGGGTGCTCTCGCGGAAATACCGCTATCGGGAGGGTGCCGAGAGCCAGCGGCGCGCCCTCGCTTTTGATCCCGGCTTTCTCCCCGCCAAGCTCCAGCTCGCCCTCGACCACCTGCGCCTCGGCGAGGTCGAGGCCGCCTGGCCCCTCGCCAAAGAAGTGGCGGAGGCGGATCCCTACAACGTCCTCGCCTACAATCTGGAAATCCTCGAAAAAGAAATCGCGAGTTTTGCTGCTGTCAGGACCGATGACTTCATCATCCGCCTGCCCCCTGAAGAGGCGGAGATCTACGGCGACCGCGTCGTGGAATTGCTCACCGAGGCGAAGCGGGTTCTCGGAGCCAAGTACGGTCTCGCCATCGCAGAGCCCACCTTGGTGGAATTTTACCCCGACCAGCAGGATTTTGCGATCCGGTCCTTCGGTTCGCTCGGCGGCGAGGGGCTCCTCGGGGTCTGTTTCGGTTCCGTCGTGACGATGAACAGCCCCGGCAGCGCCACCGCCGCCAAGAGCAACTGGGAGGCGACGCTCTGGCACGAATATTGTCATGTCATT
>CAYLJC010000487.1:0-3004 GCA_964383345.1 uncultured Akkermansia sp.
TTGATGACTTCGGAATGCATTACATTGAAGGCGGCTGGCCGGGCTCGAACCCGAAGGACGTCTCCTTTTTCGAGCAGGCGGCAGATCTGGAGTGGAAAAACGCCCGCATCGCCGCCTTCGGGAGCACCCGCCGCAAGGACACTGCGGTCGAGGACGACGCCCAGGTCCGCACCCTGCTGGCGGCCAACACGCCCGTGATCACTTTTTTCGGCAAGAGTTCGCGTCTCCACGTGACCGAAATCCTCGGCACCAGCGAAGCGGAAAACCAGGCCATGATCCGCGACACGACCCGCTATCTCAAAGAGCACGGCAAGGAAGTCGTCTATGACGCCGAACACTTTTTCGACGGATACAAGGACGCCCCCGAACACGCCCTCGCCACCCTCGCCGCCGCGAAGGAGGGCGGGGCCGACTGGCTCGTCCTCTGCGACACCAACGGAGGCACCATGCCCCACGAAGTCGCGGAGATCGCGGAGATCGTCTTCCAAACCCTCGGCGTCCCCGTCGGCATCCACACCCACGACGACACCGGAGTTGGTGTCGCCAACGCCCTCGCCGCCATCCTCGCCGGCGCGACCCAGGTCCAGGGAACCGTGAACGGCTACGGCGAACGGGTCGGCAATTGCAACCTCACCACGGTGATCCCCAATCTCCAGCTCAAGATGGAGCGCCCGGTGGTCGCGGATATTTCCCGGCTGACCCACCTCGCCCATTTTGTCGACGATCTCGCGAACTGCGCCCACAACATCCGCGCGCCCTACATCGGCGCCACCGCCTTCGCCCACAAAGGCGGCATGCATGTCAACGCAGTGCAAAAGCTCGCCCACAGCTTCGAGCACATCGCTCCCGAGACGGTGGGGAACCGGCAGCGCATCCTCGTCTCGGAACTTTCCGGCCAGTCCAATGTCCTGATGAAAGCGGAGGAACTCGGCCTCCCCGTGACCAAAGGCAGTCCCGAAGCCCTCGCGATCCTGCAAAACCTCAAGGAACTCGAAGAGCAAGGCTACGAATTCGAAGCGGCTGAGGCGAGCTTCGAGCTGCTCATCCGCAAACATCTCCGGACCTACACCCCCCTCTTCGAACTGAAGGAATACCACTGCACCTTCCGCCGCGACGGCGAGCGCGACTACCAGGCCTGCTCCGCCACGGTCAAGGTGGTCGTCAACGGCGTCGAGGAATATCGTGTCGCCGAGGGAGACGGTCCCGTAAACGCCCTCGACGGCGCTCTCCGCAAGGCCCTGCGCCCCGCCTATCCCTGCATCGACGAGATGGAGTTGGAGGACTACAAGGTCCGCATCGTCGACAGCCACATGGGCACGGCGGCCAAGACCCGCGTCCTCATCCTCAGCTCGGACCAACACGCCAACTGGGGCACCGTCGGGGTCAGCACCAACATCATCCAGGCGAGCTGGCGCGCCCTCGTCGATTCGGTCGAGTATTTCCTCGCGAAAAGGCAGCCGTGAGTTTCCGCCCCGTCGCTTTCCCCCGGTTCACTCCTCCTCCTCTGCGGAGCGAAGTTCCCCCGTGCCAAACACGGCGGTGACGCGGGCGTCGCGCCCGAGCGGACCGGGGAAATGGAATCCACCGACGATGATGTCGGGGATCCCGTCGTTGTTGATATCGCCGACGTCCATCGCCGCCAGGTTGGTCGGCGCGTAGAGGATCTTACGGGCGGTGAAATTTTGCCGACCGTCATTCTCCAGCCAGATGAGACTGGGCTCGTCGTTCTCGCCCCAGGTGAAATTGAGGCTGGAGACGACGATGTCGAGATGGCCGTCGCCATTCATGTCGTGGGCCCGCGCACAGTAGGCCCCGGTCATGCGAACGAGGTCCCGGGGATGGAAAACACCCCCGATATTCTCCAGCCAGCGCAATCCGTGATAAGGTTTTGCCAGGGAAATCTCGTCCATCATGTCCCCGTTGGTGACGAGGATGTCCAGGTCACCGTCCTGATCGAGATCGACGAGCTGAAAACCGGAAGTCCCGTAGCCGGGATGAGGGGCACGGTAGAGCACCTCCGACTCGAAAATTCCTCTCCCGTCGTTCCGAAACAAAACGAGGCTCTCGTGCTCCTGCGCGATCAACGCCACAAAATCGAGTTCCCCGTCCCCGTCGTAGTCGAGCACCTCGACCTGCATCGCCCCGTTGATCGCGGCGATCTCGTGCTGCAGGAAAAGGGTCGGCGTGACCTGCTCCAGCCACATCAGCCCGCCCGATTGTCGCCAGCCGAACTTCGCCACGATGAAATCGATTTTGCCGTCCCGGTTGAAATCCGCCGGTCGCACGTCGGCGACGCGGGCGACGTCGGCGACGAGCCGGAGCGGTTCGAAGCTCATGTCCCCGCGATTGACGAGCAGCCAGACGGACCCGATCAGATCGTCGGTGGGACTGATGAATCCGAGCGAGGCCACCACGATGTCGAGATGACCGTCTCCGTTGAAATCAAACACCGTCGTTTTCACCGGAGTCACGATATCGGCGAGATAGACCTCGTTCCATTTCCCGTCCTCGATCCGGATCCACGAGACCCGGCCGCTGACATCGTCACAGATGAGAACGTCGGGTTTCCCGTTCCGGTCGAGATCAGTGATGTTCACATGGGTGATCTTGGGGCGATCCGAGGTGCACTCGACCCCGACTTCCCCTTTCTCAAAACGGAGCAGAGTCTCCTCGAGATCGTCGGGGATGGGCTCCATTTTTTCAGGGCTGTGCGCGAGATAATAATCGAGCAATTCCCGGTACTCGTCTTCGTCGATGGGGATGTCCTTTTGCCCCATCCACGTCCCCATCAGGCCGAAGAGCTGGTGCCAATGCTCGCGGGTGAACGCGGAGGGCGGCGGAGGGAGATGACATTCGGTGCAGTATTTTTCGGCGAGGGGAATAATCCCATCCCCTCCCTCCACCGCCCGCAACGGCGAAACGGCGAGCAATAGCACCCCCAGCAGTCCCTGACAAACAGATACCGTTACCTCTCTGGAATTCAACATATCGGCCCCATCATCCG
>CAYLJC010000488.1:0-2993 GCA_964383345.1 uncultured Akkermansia sp.
GAGTCGACCGCACCACGGCGCGGTCCGCTTCGGACGGATCGATGAGTAAGAGAACGACGTCTTTTTGCATACAGCGCTAAGGATAGGTGGATTCGGGAAACAGGGCGTTCTCAGGACCGAGGAACCCTCCGGCGGGAGCCGGTTCGGCGGCGCTCTCGGCCCTCAGACGAGTGATATCTTCGGGCATCACCACTGTATCCTGTATCCGGTCGCGATAATACAGTTCAATCGCGTATCCATAATAACTTCTTTCCCCGAGTTCGCGCTTCTGCTCCTCGGTGAAGACCGGCTGATGGTACTTCACGATGATCTCCTCGGTGCCGTCGGTCTGCCAATCGTAGGGCGCGGACGGATAATCATAGGACGTGTCGGCGGTCGAAGTCTTCACCTCGCCTCCCGCGACCTGATCGTAGAAATACACCAACAGGGTGAGATCGTCACCCAGAGGACGGGCGTGGGGGTCGGCGTCGACGATGACCCGGAGTGCCACCTTTTGCCCCTCGCTCGTGGGAGCCTGCTCCTGAACCCTCACCTCTCCGATTTTCATCACCGGTGCCCCCGCCTCGCGGACCGGCGGAGCCTCTCCCCGCAATTGCTGTCCCGCGAGGGGGAAATAGGCCCCCGCCATCACCGGGCCCGCCTCTTCGATGCGTTCCCAGTAGCGCCTCGCCTTATCGGTCAGCCCCATCCGGCCCAGCGTCGCGGCGAGTTCCGCCTGGATCCGCGGATGATCGGGCAGGGCCGTCTCGACCTCGCGGAACGCCTGCAGGGCACCCTGCATGTTGCCGCTCGCCCGCAACTCCGCTCCGGTGGACATGAGTCGCTCCAGGATCGGGTCGTCGCTCAGCACATTCTCGCGTCCCGCCACCGCGAGGGCAGCGGAAAGGGCCGGGGCGTCCGCAGTCGCCGTCGCGGCCCCAGAGATCGGAGACGGCTTGGTATCGACCAGAGGAGCCGGGCTTCCCGCCGCCTTTTCGCCCTCGGCGGGACCGACCGACCGCAGTGCGCCGACCATGTTCGCCCCGGGAGACTTCCGCACCGCGTCCGGTGCCTCAGACGCGTCCGCCGCCGGAGGGGCGAAATCCCGAACGACGGGATCCGACGCCGCGACCGTGGACGTCTCCGCAACCGTCGCCACGGGATCCGACGCCGCGAACGGATGCGTCGGAACCGAATCCGGCCGGGTCCCGGACAGGGAGGGCTCGACCGCCGCAGGCGCCCGACGCAACACTCCGAAACCGAGCACGAGCATCTGGAGAGACGCGATCCCTCCGATCACCGCCATCGCGATTCGGAAAGTCCGACCATCGCCCGGTCGCCCAGTCGAACAATTCTCTGTCATTCCCTTACCACCCTGCATGTTCCCGCTCAGACCCGTATTATCCCTTACTTTTTCGAAGTCGCCAGCCGGATTTCTTTCCCGACCTGACAGTCCCTCCGAATCCATTTCCGACGCCCCCACGTCCCCTCTGGCGACCGCGAGCGGAAATTCGGCGCGAAAAGGACAAAAAAATTCTCACCTTCCTGATATTTTCACGCTATCCTGCGGCGGGGCCCGTGGTCCGGATGGGCCGCCCTGAAACCGAAAACTTCAAACCTTCCCACACCGTGAGCAGCCACTTATCCAGCGACATCCAGATCGAAGGAGATCTCAATTGTTCGAGCGATCTCATTTTCGATGGATCCATTCAGGGAAACATCACCTCCAAAGGCAGCCTGACGATAGGTCAAAACGCCTCGGTCAAGGGGGATCTCAAAGCCGAGAAAGCACTCATCGAAGGGAAGGTGACCGGCAACGGCAACTTCACCTCGTGCCGACTTTCCCCCACTTCCGTCATTGCCGGTTCGGTCACCACCACCAGCCTGCAGATGGAGGAAGGCGCCTCTCTCGAGGGCCAATGCAAAGTCGGCAAGGCCAAGGCCTGACCCGCCTTTCCGCTTTCTTCCTCTACTCCTTTCCCCGCCCTCACCCCCTCAACGGCGTTCTCCCTTCCCGCCGCCGGTGCGCCTCGCGCACCGCGAGACGCTGCAACAACCGGTGTCCGACGAGATTCATCCAGGTGATCCAGAAGGTGTAGCAGAGAAAAAAGAGTCCGAGAAAGATCCGGGAGAATCGCTCGTCCTTGCTCATCACGATGACTCCGAAAATCGCGACGAGGACAAAGAGCACCTCCCGTTGCGAGAGACTCCAGAGCTGATGGCGGGAGAGTCCGCCGAGGAATCGCATCCTCTGCCGACGAAAGAGGATCTCCAGCATCGCCGCCGCCGGCACGAGGAGGGACACGCTGGCGTAGTTCAGCGGCTTCAGGTCGGGGCCATACACCGCCAGATGCAGGACCCAGACCGTCATCCAAAAAATCATAAGCCCTCCGAACTGCTTGATCGGCAGTTGTAACCAAGCGGATCCATAATAACGGCTAGCTATCATATTGTCTAAAAGGTAAAAAGCGCAAAAATAACTCTCAGTAATGCAAATTTTATCATTTTATCATTGCGTTTGCAATTTTTTTCGTTAATTTTGAAAACAATCTTTTTTCTGGAAATTATTGAACCGATTTACCCATGCACTCGACCGCCCTCGTGTCTTCCAATTCGTCTTCCATGCCGCTTGCCAATGAGAAGGCAGCGGGCTGGGATCTTGTGGAGGTGTCCCCCCTGCTCGATTTCGATGATCTTTTCAGCATCATCAAACGCCGCCTGCCCTGGCTCATCGCCCTCCCGGTGATCTGCGTGGCGCTGGCGCTGGGCTACGCCTTTTTCCTCGCGACGCCGCTCTACCGGAGCACCGCGCTGGTTTTCGTCGATCCCATGTTTGATCGCAATCTCCAGATCCAACCGTCGGACACGGGAATGTCCGACCTCGATTCGTTGAACTCCCTGGAAAAAGCGATCCTCTCGGATTCGATGGTGCTGCGCGTCATCGACAAACTCGATTTGCGCGAAGACCTCGGTTTCCTCCCCAAAGCCCTCCATGAACCCATCCTCGCTGGCGA
>CAYLJC010000489.1:0-310 GCA_964383345.1 uncultured Akkermansia sp.
AGCGGGTGTCGTCCCCTCGGGCGTAGGGGCGATATTCGCTGAACTCGACTGAAAAACCATGATAGGGAGAGCGATGGAGCCCCTTCCAAAACCCCTCCATGACCATGCGCGCGCGCAGCTCGAGCGATTTCACACGCATGAGGGCGGCGGGATCGAGTAGCTGCGCTCTGGCCATGGCAGGTGCTGGTATATCGCTAAACAGCAGAACAGCTCATTTCACTTTTCCGGGGTCAGTTCGATGACTTTCCGGATGATTTCCTCCACCGTGATGCCCTCGGCTTCGGCGCGGTAGTTGGTGAGGACGCGGTGC
>CAYLJC010000489.1:320-2937 GCA_964383345.1 uncultured Akkermansia sp.
GGCCATCGCGCGGATGTCGTCGAAGCTCACGTGGGAGCGTCCGGCGAGGAGGGCGCGGGTTTTGCCGCCGAGGACGAGGCTCTGTCCGGCGCGGGTCCCCGCCCCCCAGTTCACCCATTCGTTGATGTAATCGCTCGAATGCGGCTGTCCGGGTCGCGAACGGGTCGCGAGTCGCACCGCGTAGCGGATGACCTCTTCGGCAATGGGAACGCGGCGGACGACCTCGTGGCATTTCAGGAGATCTTCTCCCGTGAAAACCGCCTCGACTTCCTCCGGCCCCGCGCCGGTGGTCTGCGAGACAACCGCGACCTCTTCGTCCTCGCTGAGGTAGTCGATCACGATATTGAACATAAAACGGTCGAGCTGGGCTTCGGGCAGCGGGTAGGTGCCTTCCATCTCGATGGGGTTTTGGGTCGCGAGGACAAAAAACGGCTTGTCGAGGGCGAGGCTCTGACCGGCCACCGTGACCTGCTTTTCCTGCATCGCCTCGAGCAGGGCGGCCTGGGTTTTCGGCGGGGTCCGGTTGATCTCGTCGGCGAGGATCAGATTGGCGAAAATGGGGCCTTTGTTGAAAACCAGTTCGCGGCGTCCCTCGGACGTCTCTTCCAGGATCTCCGTTCCGGTGATGTCCGACGGCATCAGGTCGGGAGTGAACTGGATGCGGTTGAAGGAGAGAGCAAAGACCTTCGCGAGCGTGCTCACGAGAAGGGTTTTCGCGAGACCGGGCGCACCGGTGACGAGGCAGTGACCGCCCGCGAGCAGGGCGATGAGCATCTCGTCGACAACCTCGTCCTGCCCGATGATGACCTTGCGCAGTTCCTTCCCGATGGTGGCGCGGGCGGTGGAGAGTTTTCCGGCCATCTCCTCCTCCAGATCCGGGGTTGTGGCGGGGGCGGTTTCGGGGAGGGGGGAGTCGTTGCTCATATCGGAATGCCGGAAGGTAGCGGGAACGGCGGTCGGGGGGAAACAAAAAATAGGCCGGAAGACGCGGGGGAGACATCGTGGCACGGACTCGCAAAAGGGGATACGGTCCGGATTTCGTCGCATCTCTTTCGCATCTGCGGAAAATCAGGGTGTTTTTGTTGGGCGAGGGTGCGATTTTGAAAAACCGGCGCCATTTGTCCGTTGCAAAATTTTTATTTGCGGGTAGAGTTCGCGCCTTATGGCAAGAGTCGCTGGAAAAGCCAAAACACGAAAAGGGGTCTCCAAAAGATTTAAGGTGACCGGTAGTGGTAGGATTTTGCGTCGGAAACAGGGAAAAAGACACCTGAACCGTCGCAAAAATTCCAAGCGTCTTCGCCGTCTCGGACAGTCCGCCCTGGTCTCTCCGGCAGATGAGAAGAACGTAAAGATGAACATGCCCTTCTGCGGAAAATAATCCGCGGGGAGGCCCTACCGCTCGAACCGGATGATCCGGTTCACAATCGAGCTGACTGGCGGCGCGGCGGAAACGCCTACCGTCGCCTGATGAGGAGGTGAGTCAGCCGGTTGAAAAGAAAACAACAACCCACTCAGAAGACAACATCACATGCCACGTGCCACCAACTCGCCTGCAAGCCGCAAGCGCCGCAAGCGCATTCTGATGAAAGCCAAAGGCTTTCGCGGAGGTCGCTCCAAACTGTTTCGCACCGCGAAAGATTCCGTCTACAAGGCCATGCAATGGGCCTACCGTGACCGGAAAGTGCGCAAGCGCAACTTCCGCAGTCTCTGGATTCAGCGGATCAACGCCGCCGCCAAACTCAACGGGATGAACTACTCCCGCTTCATGGAAGGACTCCGGGCCGCCGGAATCGAGATCGACCGCAAAGTCCTCTCGGACCTCGCGATCAACGATGCCGAGGCCTTCAAAGCCCTCGTCCAGTCGTCGGCAAAAGCCCTTGAGGAAAAAGCCAAGCAGACCGCCTGAGACAAATCATCCAACCTTTGCAAAAGCCGGACGCTCTGCACTTGTGCGGGTGCCCGGCTTTTTTTATCTCCGGGGCGGAAGCCCGTTTGATTTTTGAAGCAACCCTGTTACGTCACTGATCCAACCCTCTTGCCACCCCCATGCTGACCGAGCTCGACACGATACAGACCGAAGCCCTCGCCGCGATCCGCGACATCGCCGATGAGACGGCGCTGGAAGCAGCCCGGGTGGGATTTCTCGGAAAAAAGGGACGTCTCACCGTCGCCGGCGCGGGGATGCGCGACGTCCCCGCCGAAGACAAAAAAGATGTCGGACAAAAGCTCAACGAAGTCCGCACCGCGATCACCTCGGCGCTGGAGGAGAAAGCGGCGGAACTCATCGCCCTGCGGGATGCGGCCGCCTTTGCCTCGATCGATCCGACCTTGCCGGCGCGTCCCCTTCCCCGGGGCGGACTCCACCCGCTCACCCTCGTCCTCGACGAAGCGGTCCGCATTCTTCGTCGCATGGGTTTCGCCCTCGCCGAGGGACCCGAGATCGAGAGCGAGTGGCATTGTTTCGACGCGCTCAACACCCCCGCCGACCACCCCGCGCGAAACGAGACCGACACCTTTTATTTCGAGAACGGAAAACTCCTGCGCACCCACACCTCGCCCGTGCAGATCCGCACGATGGAAAAAGAAATCCCGCCGGTCCGCATCATCGCTCCGGGGC
>CAYLJC010000490.1:0-2936 GCA_964383345.1 uncultured Akkermansia sp.
TACGCCGTCGTAAGCACGCAGCTCCCCCCAGTCGTAGGCGGCTTCGGGAGGAGCGTCTTTGGGAAGGAAAGGGTTGTCGGCCAGCTCGATTTCGTCCGGGTCATACAGATCCCAATACTTTTTGGAGGCGATGAACGGCAGATGCGGCTTGGTAAAGCCGACGGCCAGAAACAAGGGTATTCCCTCCTCACGGGCTTGCCGTAATTGGCGGATCGCTTCCTGGGCCATCTTGCCGGCATGGAGCGTCTCTTCGGGGACGTCGGGCGCTTCAAAGGGCGCGCCCCGTTTGCCTGCCGCCACGAGATCGATGTTCCGTTGGTCAAAATACTGGTTGTGCCCTTTGGGGCGGTGAATCTCGTCCCATGACTGTTTGTTGTCATCGGCATGGTGATACACCTTGCCCAGCGAAACGGTCCGGAAGCCGTGTCGTTTCAACCAACCGGGCAAATCCACCACGCCGGGCGCATCCACATCGGCGCGAATCCGGTAGTTGAGGAAACGTTTGGAATTCGGCCAGAGACCGGTGAGCATGCTGGCGCGCGACGCGCCGCAGGTGGGCACCTGGCAATAGGCTTCACGGAAAAGAACACCTTCGGAGGCAAGTTTGTCGATGTGCGGTGAGACCATTCGCGGCTCCCCGTAACTCGCCAACTGGGGCCGCAGATCGTCCACGGCGAGGAAAAGGACGTTGCTTGGTTTTTCGGCGGCTTCGCTGGCGTGGATTTGCCATAGCAGCAGAAGGCACGCGGCTGGGATGTGAAGATGATATTTCCTCATGTAAGCGCAGGTGCCTGCCGGGAGGGCCGACTTCGATTTACAGGATGTACAGAGGAGGCTAATTATTTCTGGAATCGCAAGTCAATTTCTTTTTTCCACGTTTGCGTTGTCTGGCCCCGTTTCAGAATCCTCGGCGGCGGCAATCGGCCGGAGCTGCTGCTGCCCCATACCGATCTGTGAGGTGCACACGAGGAGGAGAGCTGGAGGGAGGAGCGGAGAGGAAATCCGAGGTGGTCGACGCTCTTCCTTGCCTCTATCGTATTCCATGCAGGTATCCTTCGTAGTGGCGATCGACCGAAACAGGCTGATGGGATCGGAGGCCGGCCATCTCCCCTGGCGGCTGCCCCGCGATGTCGCCCATTTCCGCGCGGTGACGGCGGGAAAATGGCTGCTCCTGGGGCGTCGCACCTACGAGGAGATGGACGGTTGGTTCGCCGATCAGACCCCCTTGGTGCTCTCGCGGGATCCGGACTACCGGCCGCAGCATCCGTCTCACCGGGTCTTCACCGGGGTGGATGCGACGCTCGATTTCGCCCGTGCCAGCGGCGTGGGCGAGGTGGTCGTGGTGGGCGGGGCGCGGATCTTCGCTGCGGCCTTGGAGACCGCCACCCGACTCATCGTAACGCGGATCGAGGCCGTTTACGAAGTCGCCGACGGGGTGTATTTTCCCGATTTTGAAAAATCGAGGGAATGGCGTCTCGTCCACGCGGAGCACTGGCCGCCCGATTCCGAAAACCCGGTCGCGATGCGGCTGGGGTACTACGAGAGGCGAAAGGACACCCTGCCCGCCGACCGACCCGTTCCGCGAATTGGCTCTTGAGGCCTCCCGTTTTTCCGGTAAGGATAAAGACGCTCGCCCCTCCCCTCTCGTGACCTGGTTTTTCCTAGCGCTCCGCAATCTCCTCCGCAACGCCCGTCGCTCGATCACGACGGTGGCGGCGGTGGCGCTCGGCTACGCGGCGATCAACATTCTCGCGGGGTTCACGGCCTATATGTTCGCGAGTATCGAAGACGCCCACATCTACGAGCAGATCAACGGGCACGTCCAGATTTGGAAGGCGGGGGCGCGGGGCTACGGCGGCCCGGACCCGGGCGAGTACCTCATCCCGGCAGAGGATTTCGCGGCGATCCAGGCTTTCGCGGCGGAGGATCCCCGCATCCTCCTGAGCGCGGGTTTGCTGGAGGTGGCGGGCAACGTGGACTACGAGGGAACACCGGGTTTTTTCGTCGGACAGGCCATGGTACCGGAGGAAAAAGACGCCATCCACGGGCGCTCCACCGCTCTCCGCAGCGCCGACGGCAGCACCTACGAGGGGCCTCCGCTGACGAAGGACACGCCCTTCGGCATCGCCATCACCACCGGGATGGCGGAGAACATGGATCTGGAGATCGGCTCGGATGTGATCCTGATGGCCCCCACGATCAGCGGACAGATGAACGCGCTCGACGCCCAACTCCTGCAGATCGCGGACGTCGCCTCGGAATCCCTCGACAACCGCTATATTTTCATGCCTCTGGAGCTGGGTCAGAATCTCTACGACACCGACGGGGTCAGTTGCGTGCGCTTCCTTCTCGCCGACAGCGGGATGACGGATGAGGTGGTCGCCTCGCTGCGGGAGCGTTTCCCCGAGTCGGAGTGGGAGGTGATCCCCTGGTATGATGTCTCGAAACTCTACCTGCGGACCAAGCGCATGTTCGACATCATCTTCGGGCTGGTCTTCGCGATCATCGCCACGATCGTGACCATGTCGGTGCTGAACACCATCGGGATGGCGGTGGTGGAACGGACCCGGGAGATCGGTACCCTGCGCGCCCTCGGGCTGAAGCAGCCCGGCGTGATCCGGCTTTTCGGCATCGAGAGCGCCCTCCTCGGCATCATCGGGGCGGCCACCGGACTGGCCCTCACGGTGGCCCTCGCCCTCGTCGTGGAGTGGGTGCAGCCGACCTGGGAACCGCCGGTGACGGCGCGGGAGATCGTCTGGGAGATTCGCATCCTCCCGCAGTATCTGCTGGCCACTTTTCTTCTTCTGGTGTTCTTCACCTCGCTGGCGGCGATCGCCCCGGCGCGGCGGGCGGCGAAACAGGGTATTGTCGATTCACTGGGACACGTGTAATTTCTTTCTCATGAAAAGCGCCCTCCTTGTCCTCCTCGCCGCCCT
>CAYLJC010000491.1:0-2915 GCA_964383345.1 uncultured Akkermansia sp.
GATCCTCACGCTCACGGTGGAGGTATACGGCGCGGATCACCGGGGCGTTCTCGGCCCACTCGCTCTTCAATCGCGAGGCCGGTTCTCCGCTGAGCAGGCAAATCTCGAGGTTCCGCGTGACATACCGGCGGTTGCGGAGATTGGTGTGGGCGGCCCCCTCGGGATCGAGGGCGCGATATTTTTCCACAAGAACTTCGAGGGAGAGTTCGGCCAGTTCTTCGCGCAGCGCCGGATCGCCTTTCGGAGTCGGTGCCAGTCCGTGGGTGATGGCCTTGAGGTAGAGTCCGCTCCCGCCGACAACGAGAGGAAGGGCGCGGACCGCCACTTCCTCGATTTTCGCCCGGGCGAGCCGGGCGAAACCCGCCGCATCACAGTCGTCGCTGGGGGACAACGCGGCAAAGAGATGATGAGGGACCAGGGCGCGTTCCGCTTCGGAGGGAGCGGCACTGAGGATCTCCAGGCCGCGATAGACCTGGAAGGCGTCGGCATTGATGATTTCGACGGGTGCGAGCTGGCGGGCCAGTTCCAGGGCGACGGCGGTTTTTCCGCTGCCGGTCTGTCCGGCGAGGTAGAGGGGCGGGAAAGGGGGATTCATCGCGAAAAGAAAACGCCGGAACGATCGGGGGACCGTTCCGGCGTCGGAGAGTCAGGATACCCGGAGTCCGGATCAGTTGTGCTGACCCGAGCCGCTCTCGGCCATGGCCGATTCTTCGCCGGAGTCACTGTGCGGCCCCTCGCTGCGGGCGCCGTTGACGATGAGCTTGCGGCCCATGAAATCCTGGTCGTCGAGCACCGCCACGGCGCGTTTGGCCTCGTCAATCGAACCCATTTCGACAAAGGCGAATCCCTTGGACTGCTGGGTGCGGGGATTGGTCACCACTTCGGCGCTGAGAACGTTGCCGACACCGCGGAAGAGCGCTTCCAGTTCGGTCTCGCCGGTGGCGTAGTCGAGGTTGCCGACGTAGAGGCGACCGGAAGTCACCTCGGTGCGGGGGTGTTTCGAGCGATCCGCCGGGCGGGCGGCTTGCGACGCCTGCGGCTGGGTCGAGGAGGAACCGGAGCCGCGTTTGCCCTTGGCGGAGGCGGCCGACTTTCCTGGTCTCCCCTTGGGTTTCGGTTTGCCGAGAAGTCCGAAGGTCAGGATCGAGAGGAGCTTCTGTCCGTTCGTTTGTTTGGGAGCCCGCGACGGACGTTTGGAACCCTGGGAACTCCGGGGCTGGGAACCGCCGCCGCTGCGGTTGCGATTGCGGCTACGATTGCGCGAGCCCGAACGGCTGCGGCCGCCCGAGCCGGAGCCCTCTCCGCCGGACGATGGGTTTCCCTGACGGTTGCGACTGCGACCGCCGTTGCGATTGCCGCTTTGGCGGCGATTTGAATTGCTTTGTGATCGATTTTCCATTTGAGGTGGAAGCTTTTTGGTTGGGACCTTCGTGAGGAAGGGTCCTTGGGTTAAGGGCGGAGACCTCTTCACCCGCATCCCGCAAGGGAGAGCCGGTCGCCATAGTGGCGAGCGCTCGCTCCAGACAGGGATTCTGGATCCGATTAATGGGCGGTTCCGCAGGAAAGCGGACCTTCATCGCCGGTGACGCCGAGGAAGGTGCTTCGCCTGAATACGGTTGCAGCGTTTCCGCGGTCGGCGGAGCGGCTGCCAGAATGCCTTGGGGATCAAAGAGGAGACTCCGAAGTGAAAAAAAGGACTTTTTGCCCGCGAAACGCAGCCAGAGACCCGTGAACCTGAGCAGGATCGCGGATGTTGCTTGAGCGGCAAAGCTCATCGTCGGCTGGATGAATGACATGTGTCGAATCGGGGGATAGACCTCGTCTCAACATACCGGCGGGGCATTCTCCCGCAAGTGGAGAATTGCGTCCCGGAGGGTGTCGTTTGCCGTCTGGCGAGGCGTGAGGGCAATGGAGCGGGGCGACATGGCTTTGCCTGCGGGGCAGCCCGCAGGACCGAGCGGGGAGCGAGTATTCGTTTATTGAGTCGCGATATTTTTCTGATCGATGCGGAAGTATTTGAGTGGCGAACTGGTGACTTGCCATGCTCCGTCTACGAGTTGCATCGTCAACCCGGCAAACAGGATCGGTTTTCCGGGCTTCCATTTTCCCCAACCGCTCTTGCTGTCGTATTCTCGAAACGCCGTTCCGTTTATGGAAAAAAGAACAGATTGCTGGATCCCGTTCAGCCGATCTGCTTCTGAAACCAAGCTTGCGATTGGCCCCCGCAATTCGAATCCTTTGATTTCAATTGGCCTGCGCTCCCCGGTCGCCTCTTGGGTGAAATGGGAGCCACTTTTCTCCAACAAGATCATGCCGAGGTGTTCGTTCAAGGCGTTTTTCACACCCGGATCTGATGCGGAAGGCAGTTGAGACATCTCCCCTGCGTTCAATGCCGCTGCGACGTGATTCCGCAAGGGACGAGCCAGTGCATCGACAATCACATTCGTCACCGGAACCGATTTCACCGGGATGTCATCTGAGTGACAAACCCCTACGCAAAGCGCGGTGAACACCTTTGCTACGCAGAGTTTTACGGCGAGAGAGGGAGTTTTCATTATGGAAATTATAATATCTTGATTGATCCACAAGAGAATCTTTACTTCACAGAGCGGGGTGATGCCCCGTGGTTTGCCGAAGATCTCACGCCCGCTTTTTTGAAAATTTGGTTTCCAAGCTTCCCATTACCGGCTATATTTGTTAAGTTTTCTAAACTAAATGGTTATGAATAGAATCTTTTTGTTCTCTGTTTGCCTCCTCGGGACCGTTAAAATTTCCCTCTCGCAGGGGACGCCGGAAAAGATCGATTTGAAAGATCCCAACATTCAGTTTGTGGACGGTTCCGTGATTCCCATCCCGCTGGAGATCTTCGCTTCGCTGGACAAGCTGGGGTCGCAGGACTGGGCGAAGCAGGTGGC
>CAYLJC010000492.1:0-2909 GCA_964383345.1 uncultured Akkermansia sp.
GGAAAAATTGATTGGTCTTTTCCGCGCCCACCAACGCCACGAGGCGGGAGAAGCTCAGCTCCTGCACCGCGTTTCGCAAGAGACCCTGATGGCGGGAGATCACCACTTCCCAAGTCCAATGCCGCGGCTCGATGCCCAGCATGCGGAACTCGACCGGCAGGTCCTCCGGGCGCTTCAAGGCTTCGTCGATCGAGGCGTTCACCCCGCGCACGAAGGCCTCCACGATGCTCTCGCCGCGCGGATGGTAGTGGGTGAGTTCCGTCTTCTTGTCGCCCCGGAACCGGAACAGCCGGGCGCCGATGTCGCGCTCCAGCGCCCGTTCCCCCAGAATTTCCGCGAGGGTGCCCGTCGCCTGCCGCCGCCAAAGCTCGAACTGGAACAAGCGGTCCCTCGCCGCGAGATAACCTTGGGAAAAGAAAAGATCCTCCTCGTTGGCTGCGTAGATGTGGTTGATCCCGTTCCGGTCCCGTATCACCTCCACCGGCTCCGCCAGTCCCGGCGCCGAAAGTTCCCGTGCCTGCGGATGTTCCGGGGATTCCGCCGCCTCCGTGCTCATGAGGAAAGGCACGATACAAAGGGCCGGAAGCAAGCGGTTTCGCGTTTGGTGAGAGCGGAGACGGAAGAAGGACTGGAACATGGCTGCTGGGAATTTCCTTTTTCCACAGGCTCCTAACACTCACTCGGAACTGCGGATTGAGATCGGAGGAGGTTCGGGTCGAGGTAGGGGCAAACAGGGTTTCCTTCGGACAGGATAGGCCGGGTCGGTACGGCTCGTCAACGGCGGTTCTCCGGCGGCTTTCACGCGGGACCGGTGAACGCGGAGAGAGGTGCTCGCGGATTTCCCCGACGCGGCCTGCGGCCCTTCACGCTTCTGGAGCGTCGATCCGGAGCTGGAAGCCCCGGCATTCCCGCTGGAGGTAGGCGAGCAGCGAGTCGACGACGAGAAGGAGGGCTCCCATCTCCAAGTTCTCTTCGACGGCGACGAGGAAGGGGTATGCCGCGCCTTCGCCTCCGCTAGAGGACACGTGGTTCGCCGCCGCCATTTCGAGGCCGATGGCGCCGGAGACGTACAGAAACGCCGCCGCGCCGAGGCGGAGTTTGAAGGCGGTGGGCAGGCGGAGGAAGAAAGGCAGGAAGATCGCGGAAACGACGAGGGTGAGCAGGCCGTAGGCGATCACCCAGGGCCAACTGAACGCGCCCGAAGTCTCGATTCGCGCGGCGAGGAGGAAGTCGAGGGAGTCGTGGAGGCCGCAGAGTTCGTCGATGAAGAGAAAAGCGAAAACCAGGGCCGCCCCGGCCCAGCCGATGGCGCCGGATTCCTTCCGGCGGTGTCGCCATCCGGCCGCCATCAAGGCGAGCAGGGCCGACAACTGGATGAGCAGGGCGTTGAACAAGGTCGAGAGATTGCCTTCGCGGTCGAGGTCGAAGAGCGCTTCGAGCGAGTTCGCCAGGGTGGACGGATGGAGCCGGAGCAGCCAGTGGGCGGCCGCGTTGCCGATGTTGACGACGAGAAGCGCGACTCCGAGAACGAGCAGCACGCGACGTCGCTGAAGCGAAAAGACCATTTCCGAAGGTATATCCGGAATGGACGCAAGCAAACGGTTCGATGCCCGCGTCGCGGGATCACTCCTCGCGCTCAGGTACAGTGGCGGGATATTTCGCGCGCAACTCTTTGGACGATGCTCAGCCTGTGGTTGCCCCGGGCCATGACGTGGTAGCCAGGGCCTCGTATTCGATGCGCGGGAACCGGGGCACGCGGCGAGGATAGCGTCCGGAAAGGGGACCCTAGGGCTGTGTTCTTTTTTCACCCCGCAGCGTCGCTCATCGGCCATGGAGCCTGCTTCACAGCCTCATCGCGCCTTGCGAAACAAAAAAATGACTCGCAGTCTCCCGCTCCGATCCTGCCCAGAAGTCCTCTTATGAGATGGTGAAAACAAGTGTTTTCTCGCGGTGAGGGTAAGGGTGGGAGCTTTGCCTCTTGCTTCGCCGTCCAGTCCGCCACAAGACCGATACGCCCGGAATGAGCTGACACCAGCCTTGTCGATGAGACGCACGCTAGCCTTGTCGATGAGACGCACGCTAGCCCAAGACTCGGCCTGATCTCGCGCATCGACCTCTGAAGAGAGCCTTTGAAAAAAAGCGATCCCCACACCAGCTGCGGCCATCCGCTTTTTCCGAAATTCGGCGGCACTTGAAGAAAAAGTTTGCAAAGGAAATTCCTGTCAATAAAGTAAGTGAGTAATCACTCACTTTTATAAAACATGGCGAAACACATGACAGCGGCGGAGCGAAAAGCGGATGCGGTAAAGGCCGTGGTAGCCTTGGCGGGGGACGGCGATCCCGGCGACATCACGACGAACGATATCGCGAAGCGCATGGGAGTTAGCCAAGCCGCTCTCTTCCGTCATTTCCCGACAAAGAGCGATATTCAGCAGGCGGTGATGAACTGGGTCGCCAAGCAGATGACCGCTCGGATCGAGGCGGCGTTGGAGAAGGAAGCTTCGTGCGCGGGGGCGCTGGAGGCGATGTTCCATGCCCACATCGAATTTGTTTCCAAATACCCCGGTGTGCCGAGGATGATTTTCGGTGAATTGCAAAAGCCGGGAGACTCAGCGCCCCGTCAGATCGTTCACGCTCTCATCCAGACCTATGGCGGGCATCTGCGCGGTCTCATCAGGCGAGGGCAGGAGAAAGGCGAGTTCGCGGAGGATATCGACGTGGATGCCGCAGCGGTCTCTTTTATCGGGATCATTCAAGGCCTCGTGGTTCAGAGCCTCATGGCCAGCCGACCGGCCTCGGTCCGAGAGAATGCGACGCCTGTCTTCGAGCTCTACCTGCGCGGAATCAGCTCAATGCCGGATGCCTGAATAAGCCCGATGATCTTTTTTCCCATCTCCTAAAAACTATCT
>CAYLJC010000493.1:0-2078 GCA_964383345.1 uncultured Akkermansia sp.
CCGAACTGATCTGTACTATCGTCTCGATGGGCTCGTCCGGCACGTTCTCCTCGAGCCAGGCGAGTTCGGTGGCGTTTTCGTCGGGCGAGAGGGTGAGGGACCCATCGAGGGTATAGAGACCGAGAGAACCCTCTTTGTCTCGCGCGGCGTAGTGGAGAGTGCGTTTGTTCCCGCTGCGGGCGCGGATGACTCCGCCGGAAATCTCTGCGGCGGGAGCGACGGAATCTGAGGCGGCGGAGACCAGTCCGGTGAATTTCCCGGGTTTTGTCGCGGGGGTGGACCCGGCGTCCCCATCGCCGTTGGTAAAAGCAGCCGTCAGTCCCTCGACGGCGGTCTCGGCACGCAGCCGAATCCAGACGCCGGGAACGGTGTCGTCAAAGTGCGTCCAGAGGTAGCCCCGGGGCGGAATCACCACCGTCCGGAGCGGTTCCCAGGTCCCGGTGCCCTCGCGGTCGATCTCGAGCGTCACGCTCGCTTCGTCCGCACCGGTCTGCGCGAGGTGGAGGGCGCGCTTTTCCAAACCACCGAAAAGATAGGAATCCGAGGTCGCTCCTGCCGCGATCACTTCGTTCAGCCACACCGCCCCGCGCCCCAGGACAGGGCCAAAATGATCGAGTTGCGGCGGCTCGACAAACCAAAGATTCGACTGTGACTGGGGTCCGGCGATCTCACCCTTGGCTTTGCGTTTGTTGAGGAACTCGCTTTTTGCGGTGTCGTCACACCCGAAAACGAGGCGATCCTGCCATTGGCAAAAATCCCCGATCACCTTGAGGTAGCTGGAGCGCGGGGCGATCCCGGCGGTGTTGGCGAGGGAAAATGTCTTCGGAAATTTCCAGAACATCCCGTGCATCGTCATGAGCAGTTCGTCCCCCTCGCCGATCTCGCGGATGCGGGGCCACTCGGTGTTCCACCCGTGGGCACCGTCGTAGCTGTGGCTCGTTTTGGGAAGGCGATAGGCATGCCATTCGCCGCCGTCGAGGAGCATGAGAAGGAGCGATTTCGCGTCCCAGCCGATGCTCCAGAGCGGATCGGCCGCCGGATTTTCATTGCCGTAAATCCCGCCCGGACCAGTCACTTCGGTGAACTGGCTGCGGCGGACAACGTGCCAGTCCTCGCCGTCCCACTGGGCCAACACGCCCGATTCGACGAAGGGATCCCGCCGCGCCTCGGGGGAATTTTCCCCGTTGTTCGCATAGACGAGGACACCCTGACCGGAGTACATGCCCTTGCCGTGGTAGCCGGGAAGGTCGGATTTCGGTCCCGGGGTTTTGTCCTGTTCGTCCCGGTAAATGGTCGTCACCGCGAGTGACCGAACGTCGATTTCGTAAAGGGCTTCTTCCATCGAGGCGAGATAGATTTTATCGGCCGGATCGGTGAGATGACGGGCGTTGGCGGTGGGACGCCCGAACATTTCCGAATAGGGAATGACGCGGACGAGTCCGTTTTTATCAATGGCGTATGGCCCCATGAAAAGCTGCTCCGACTCGCGGTGGATCATGCGGTTCGCCGGGGTCCCGCCAATGGATTCGGGACGGATGATGAGTTCGAGTTCGGGGGTGATCTCGTAGAGTTTGTCCGTGGATCCCCGCGGTTTGTGAGGGGCGTAGGTCATGGCCCAGAGACGCCCGGCCCAAGGGACCACCGCCCCGGTGCCACACTCCGATTCTTCGTTGAAAAAGGCAAGGTGAGGGTAAATGCCGCTCCAGGCCTCGCCCGCTTCGCTTTTCATGGAGGAAGAGAAGAGGAGACCGGCAAGAAGCGGGAGCACGTAGGAAGCACGGGATGTCATGGGAACGGAAGGAAGACAGGAATCACATTCCTATAGAGCACGGAAAACGCTCGGGTGGACAGCATTTTCTCGCCGACGGAGGGATCCCGAAGCTCGCTGCGGGATCACACTCTCCTTAGAGATCCCTCTCACCCCCCCGAATTGCCGAGGTTCTGGAGTTCGGCGGGGAGGGCCTGGCGGAAGCGGGACTTGTCGATGGCCTTCATGTAGGCTTCGAGCGCGGAGACCTGACCGGCCAGCATTTTCTGCCAGATGGCGTCGTCCATGAACTGCATTCCGTATTCTTTGC
>CAYLJC010000493.1:2088-2881 GCA_964383345.1 uncultured Akkermansia sp.
GGCGACTTTTCTAAACATGGCATCACATCCGTATGATGATGTCGTAGAGTTTCTGGGTCGCGCCCTCGCGAATCACGGAGGTGACGGCGGGAGTGGAAACGAGGATCTCGTTGACCGCGACGCGGCCTTCCTGGTCGTCGCGCTTGAGGAGGAGCTGGGCGACCACCCCGCGGAGGGAGCCGGCCAGCATGGTGCGCACCTGCGACTGTTGGTCCGAGGGGAAGACATCGACGAGACGGTCAACGGTCTTGCGGGCGTTGTTGGTGTGCAAAGTGCCGAACACAAGCAGTCCGGTTTCGGCGGCGGTGAGGGCGAGCGAGATGGTCTCGAGGTCGCGCATTTCCCCGACGAGGACGATGTCGGCGTCCTCCCGCAGCGAGGCGCGAAGACCGTCGGCGAAGGAGGGACAGTGGATCGGGACCTCGCGCTGGGAGATGGTGCTCTTCTTGTTGTTGTGAACGAATTCGATCGGCTCTTCCACAGTGATGACGTGGCGGGCGTAAGTGCGGTTGATGTAGTCGATGATGGCCGCGAGCGTGGTTGATTTTCCCGATCCGGTCGGACCGGTCACGAGGACGAGTCCGCTCCGCATGTCACCGAAGCTCTCTATCGTTTTGGGCACGCCGAGGTCATCGATGGTTTTGATCTTGGTCGGGATGAGACGGAAGACTGCTCCGAGTCCGTTGTTCTGCTTGAAGTAGTTGCAACGGAAACGCGATTGAATGTCCATTTCGTAGGCGAAGTCGAGATCGCCTTTTTCCAGGTAACGTTCGAAGGCGTTCTCGTCGCAGAT
>CAYLJC010000494.1:0-2880 GCA_964383345.1 uncultured Akkermansia sp.
GAACAGCAGAATGGCAGCTGTCGGAAGCGATTTGAGAAGGAATCTACGTATCATGGAGCATCGATGAGAGGGATGTCGATTAGATGGCGTCCAAATCTCTTCCCGTCAATGTGATTGTGGAAATTTCCTCTAATTTTTGCCTCGCACAATCGTGCGAGGCGGCATCGCGTGTCCCCCCCCTCCCCCGGGGATTCTCCTGTGCCATGACCGGCGACAAGGACCGGGACACTTTCGCGAAGAGTGCGAAGGGCATTGCTCAGCGCGGCTCCCCGGCTCCGGCGGCCGATCCGTCCCCGTCATTCCCACCCGCTTCCTCGGGCAGGATGTGGTCGATGAGCCGTTGGATGCCCTCTTCGACAAATTCGCTCTGGGGATACAACTGCCTCGCGGACAAGAACCAGGCCAGCCCGGATCCGTATTGTTTCCGGTTCTCCTGGTTCTCCGCATTTTTCAGAGCCTTCACAAAGGGAGCGACGTCGGTGGAGAGATCGGAGCGTTTTGCGCTGAGGGGGACGTCGTCGGGAAAACGCTGGAAGGTTTTTTCCACGATCTCCCAGGCCGCGTGACTGTTTCCCGCCTTGGTGAGGGTGTCGGCCTGTTTCATGACCGTCTCGATCTCCTGAATGTTGCCGATGATCTGTTCGAGGGCCTGGAGCCGCTCGGGATCTTCGGCGGTGGCGGCCATGTAACGCGCCTTGTCGGTGAAGATCTGCCGGTAGCTCTGCGTCCCGAGGAGCCGGTCGAACTCCAGCTTGGCCTGCTGCTGCACATCGGCGGAGTCGGCGATGAGGTTGAACTGCTCCTGCAGCATCGGATTGGTCGGCCAAATTTGTGCGGCGGCGAGGATGTTGGATTCGTAGGCCTCGTTGTCGCCCTGGAGGGCCGCGTTTTTGGCCGTGCGAATGCGCATGTTGCTGCTGAGCTTGGCGGTTTCAATGGCGGCGGTGGGTTTGGAGTAATCAAAATCCCCCGCCTGTGCTTTCATTTCCTTCACGAGGGTTTCGGCGAGGGCGAAGTCCTTCACCTCGATCGCGTTGACGAGTTGGAAGGAATTTTGAGCATACGCCAGGACCATGCGTTTGCGTTCACGCGGCACGCTCTGGACCGGCGGGAGGTGCTCTCCGGTGACAAAGGCCTGCTGCAACTGACGCAGCGCCCCGTCGATCTCGCCCTGGTCGAGGAGAAACCCAAAGGACTCGACCGACTGCCCGACATCGCGGATGGCCTCGTTGGCAAAGGCATCGAGGGTGGTGATGGTGGGATTGAAGCCTATCGTTTTGCTAAACGACTGCTCCACCTCGGAACCCTCTTCGAACTCCAGCTTGCCGGCACCGTCCTGAAAAAATTCGGTGTAAAAGCGGGTCGCCATGACAACGTGCTCGAAGCGGCGCTGCAGGAAAAGCTGCACCACGAGAGCCTGGAATTCGAGTTTGGCCTCGACTTCGGAGAGCTGTCCTTTGGCCTTGTTCGCGACCCGTTCCGCCTCGACCTCGGCGATCCGCTGGATGTAGCGCTGGATGTGTCCGGCATTGACCGGATTGGTCGCCGGAGGATCGGCCGCCTCGGGATCGTCCGAGAGCTTGCGTTCCTTGCGGACATTGGAAGGCTTCGACCAGGTGTCGAAATTCCAATCGAGTCGTCGCCGCTGCTCATCGAGCTGGCGGTTGAGGGTTTCCAACTCGGCCTGGGTACGCTGGGCGAGATAGACGCGGTAGACGGCGTTGGCGAGGGATTCGCAGAGGCGGGCGTCCTGGGGAAACCCGGCGGTGTGCTGGAGTTTTGCGACCGCTTTGGGGAACTTCGCGGGGTCCCGGTTGTGCGGGGAGAGAGTGTCGAGAATCTCGCGAATGGACGCCCGATAGGCGATATCCTCCTCGGAGCCGGCGGCTTCGGCATTGAGGTATTTTTCAAAACGAGCGCGAAAAACCCGGTTGTCGTTCACGTTGAAATTTTTCCCGTCAAAGGAGAAGACATCGGTGGTCGGATCGAAGTAGGGCACATCGTTCCCCGCGACCTGTTGGTTCCCCTGGGGCTGGCTGCCGCCCGGGTTGACTATCGTGGTGGTGTTCGAAGGCTGTCCCCCACCCCCGGCGGGTCCGGAAGGGGTGCCGCCGCCCGTCGGCGGAGTGTAGACCTGCGCGGTGATCGGCCAGGCGTGGAGCAGACCGCTCAGGACAAGGAAGGAGAGGCACCGGGTTTTCATGGGGAAACAGGGGAAACAAAAAACAGACCCAACGCGGAATCACTCGTCTATCGCCTCGGCCACGAGAGTGCCGTCGCGGTCGACCCGCACGACCATGACCATCTCGCGACCGCGCTCGATATTGACGTTGCTGAAATCTTCGGGAACAAGGATGGGCAGCGGCATCGTCTCGGTCGCGTCGCTGGCCTCGAAACTGATGAGGCGGCCGCGGTCCGGGGTCCAGCGCAGGGTCTCCTCGACGGTGCCCTCGACCCGGTAAACGTTGCCGCGCAGGCTGTTGCCGTTGTTGCGGTAGGTCGTGAGGTTGAGCGGGGAGGCGTTCCCGGCGGAACGCTTCGCGCCGGGCGGTCGGCCTTCTCCGAAGAGCCCCCCGGCAATCAGTTGAAACAGCAGGGCCGCGATAACGACAAACCCGAGAATCGCGGCGGCGATCCCCGCGATTTGTCCGATGTTCCCTCCAGAGCTGGCTCTTCTCGGCATGATTCCAATTTCGAGTATTTTCCCAATGACAGCACTTTACAACAAGGTGGTGAACTTAGCACAGGGAGAAATCGCGAGGAAAGCACAATCGGTTCCGGCGGGGGGCCGCCGTGCATTTTCCTTGTTCGTTTTCCACCCCTTGCCTTTTTCGATTTCGATTTCGATTTCGATTTCGATAGCGATCTCTGTCTCCTGGA
>CAYLJC010000495.1:0-2879 GCA_964383345.1 uncultured Akkermansia sp.
ACACCTCGGGGATTCGCACCTCCACCCCCGGGGCGAAGAGTCCTTCCATCTTTTCCAAAACCACTTTCCGTTCGGCCGCGTCGAGAACCCCGGACTCCAAGCCCCAGGCGTCGCGAAAAGGTTCCACCCGGACGAGGGCCTCAAGGCGGAGTTCGAAGGGCTCCACGCCGACGAATCCCCGGATCGCGTCAGGGGCCGCCCCGGCTGGCATCGGAGACAGGAGACCACAGACAATCCCGGTCATCCCCGTGGCAATACCGGAAACAGCTCTGGCGACGTTGCGAAACATTCGCGGCAACCAAAACCGCGCCAAGGCACGCGTCAACCGATTCGCGAGGCCTTTGAACCAGCTCCGACTCCTCTCCCAAGGCTTCGAAAAAAGTCATGAATACGGTTCTTGATTCGGTCGCTATTGTTTGCTTAGTTCCTCGCTCACGAAAATCGACCATGCGCAAACGATCCCTCCCCCTCTTTCTGGCCGGTGCCCTGCTCCCGCTCTCCCTCAACGGCCAGACCGTTGACTTCACGACTCAGGTCAAGCCTCTCCTCGAGGGCACCTGCGTCCATTGTCACGGTGCGGACAAGCAGGAAGGCGACTACCGCATGGACACAAAGGCCGCCGCCTTCGCCGGTGGAGAATACTATCCCAAGGAAACCATCGTGCCCAAAGACGCCGACGCCAGCGCCCTCTACTGGATGACGGCCGAACCGCACGACAGCGCCGACATCATGCCGCCGAAGAAGCCGCTCACCGTCGCGCAGCAGGAGATCCTCAAAACCTGGATCAACGAAGGGGCCGCCTGGCCCGACGAAGTGGTGCTCCAGGAAAAACCCCGCATGGATTTCAAAGTGAACGTGCTCCCGCTGCTCAGCCGCGGCGGTCCCTTCAAAGCTGAAGAACTCCACATGCTCCGCCTCTGGGTCGAGCAGGGCGCGGTCTGGCCCGAAGACTTCACCCTCGGCGGCAGCGAAGCCGATGCCACCGCCGCCGGTCCCGCCGACAACCTCGAACTGGTGAAACAAATCCGCGAAAACATCCTCGCCACCTCCGCCGAGAAAACCGAAGCGGAGATGAAGGACTACACCGACACCATCACCAAAACCGGCGTGAAATTCGACATGGTCGCGATCAAAGGCGGTGAGTTTCTCATGGGCAGCCCCGAGGACGAAGCCGGTCGCTTCGAGGATGAAGGCCCCCAGCACAAAGTCAAGGTCAGTCCGTTCTGGATGGGCAAGTTCGAAGTCACCTGGAACATGTACGAACCCTTCATGATCACGGCGGACGCCCGCAACAAGGACGGCTCCCTCGTGAATGTTCCCGAGGACGCCGCGCCCGTCGACATCGTCTCCAGTCCGACCACTCCCTACGTCGAAATGAGCTTTGCGATGGGCACCGACGGCTACCCCGCGATTTGCATGACCCAGCACGCCGCCAACAAATTCTGCCAGTGGCTCAGCGCCCAGACCGGGCACTACTACCGCCTCCCCACCGAGGCCGAGTGGGAATACGCCTGCCGCGCTGGCACCACCGGCCCCTACAGCTGTCCGCCGGACAAACTCGAAGAATTCGCCGTGCTCGATCCCAACCAGGTCCGCAACGGCTACGAAAAAGTCGGCACCAAAAAACCGAATCCCTGGGGCCTCCACGACATGCACGGCAACGTCATGGAATGGTGTCTCGACCAGTACCTCGCCGACGGATACGCCGGTCGCGAGGGCAAAACGACCGAGAACCCGCTCGCCATCCCCACGACCCTCTACCCTCGCGTCGCCCGCGGCGGCTCTTGGTACGATCCGCCCGAAGAGCTTCGCTCGGCCCGTCGCATCCCTTCCAACGAAAGCTGGAAAGTGCTCGATCCCCAACTGCCCAAGTCGATCTGGTACCACACCGACGCCCATTGGCTCGGCTTCCGCATCGTGCGTCCGCTCGAGGTCCCCGATAGCGAGCGGATGGAACTGCTCTGGAACCTCGGTCGCATCGACGGCTGAGCGACTGGAAGCAAACGATGAGGGAATTTTTTCCGATTCGAAATTCCGACAAAAAGGCGAACCCACCGGTTCGCCTTTTTTGCATCGCGCTGTTTCTCACTCTCACTCCGTCGATCCCGGCACAGGGCGGGGAACGGCTCCTCACCTTCAAGGAACCCCACATGGGGACGGAGTTCACGATACGCTCGTGGGCCGAAGAGGGTCGGGCAGAGGACCTCACCCTCTCGGTTCGCGAGGCCTTCGCCCGCATCGCCGCGCTGAACCGCTCGCTCTCCGATTACCTGCCCGAATCCGAGATCAACGCTCTCGCCGAAGCTCCCGCCGGGGTCGCCTTTCCCGCGAGCGAAGATCTTTTTGTCCTCTTTGAAAAGGCAGGTCGTCTCAGCGCAAAAACGGAGGGTGCCTTCGACATCACCGCCGGCCCTCTCGTTCGGCTCTGGCGCATGGGGCGCAAAAACCAAACTCTCCCTACCCCCGAACAGATTGCCTCGGCGAAAGCGCGCACCGGATTCCATCATCTCATCCTTGATCCGGAAAACCGCACGATTTTGAAAAAAATCGACGGCATGCTCTTTGATCTCGGGGGTATCGCCAAGGGCTACGCCGCCGATGCCGCGCTCGCAATTTTGAAAGAGGCCGGCTTTCCCCGTAGTCTCGTCGCGGCGAGCGGAGACATCGCCGTGGGCGACGCGCCCCCGGGAGAACCGGGCTGGACAATCGGCATCGAGACACTCGATCTCGGACGTGCGGTCAAAGATCTCGAGACCGTCACCCTCGTGAACGCCGCGATCTCGACCTCGGGAGATTCCCGACGCTACCTCGAACTCGACGGGGTCCGGTATTCGCACATCGTTTCGCCCCGCACCGGGCTCGGTCTGACCGAGCGGATC
>CAYLJC010000496.1:0-2875 GCA_964383345.1 uncultured Akkermansia sp.
GTAAGGGATCCGCTCGAAAGCCCGCTCCCGGACGAGTTCCAATCTCCCCAGGAGTCCCTTGTCGACGAAGCGGTTGAAAAAGGCGAGATCCTCCGCGCAGGATTCCAGCGCATCGGAAACGAGGAACCGGATCATCTCCTCGGCCAGATCCATGTCCCCCGCGAGATCGCAGAACGCCATCTCAGGTTCTATCATCCAGAACTCCGACGCGTGGCGCGAGGTGTGGGAATTTTCGGCCCGGAAAGTGGGTCCGAAGGTGTAGATGTCGGAAAGGGCACAGGCAAACGTTTCCCCCTCCAACTGCCCGCTCACCGTGAGATAGGTCGGTTTGCCAAAAAACTCCTCCGCGCCGCCTTTCACGACATCACCGTCCATCGTCACGACCCGGAACATCTCCCCCGCTCCCTCACAATCCGATCCGGTGATGATGGGGGTGTGGACGTAGACAAATCCGCGCTCCTGGAAAAAGCGGTGGACCGCCCAGGCCATGCGGCTGCGCACCCGGAAAACCGCCCCAAAGAGATTCGAACGCGGACGCAGATGGGCGATGGAGCGCAGGAACTCCATCGAATGCCCCTTTTTCTGCAGAGGATAGTCTTCCGCCGCCCCGCCGAGGATCTCCACTTTGGCCGCGTGCAGTTCCCAGCGCTGGCCCTGCCCCTGGGAGGGCACGACGGTTCCCTCGACCCTGACCGATGCCCCGGTGCGGGCGGGCAAAACATTTCCCTCATAACCGGGAAGGCCGCGGTCCGCCACCACCTGCAGATTGGCGAGGCAACTCCCGTCGTTGATCTCGAGAAAAGAAAAAGCTTTCGAATCACGCTTCGTGCGCACCCATCCCATGACCGTGACGAGGCCGGGTGACGTTTCATTTTCCAGGATCTCAGCAATGCGCGTGCGGGACATTCTCCAGTATCGAAACGGCCTGTGGAATTTCAACCGCTTCTTGTTCGTCGTCAAAACCTCCCGAACGGAGGATTCCCCATGCCAGCGCCCCTGAAAATTGCGCTTGATTATCTCATCGGGCGCACTCCCTTTTGAGAAGCCGCCTATGAAACATCCCCCGTCGCACCCGTTCCCGAAGTGGTGGCCAGTCTGCCTGCTGGCACTGGCTTTCCTGACAAGCTGCACTCACTTCCCGGCGTCCCACCGCGTCGCCCCGACCAAGATGGTGGGCATCTTCGGCGGCATGGGACCGGAGGCGACCGCCAACCTTTACGCGGAAATCGTCCGGCTCACGCCCGCCACGGAAGACCAGGAGCATCTCCCCACCCTGATCTACAGCCGCCCCCAGGTGCCCGACCGCAGCGCCTGCATCAGCTCGGGCAGCCGCGAGATCGTGCCCTACCTCGTGGAAGCGGTCCGGCGACTGGAGAGGGGCGGCGCCTCCTTCATCGCCATTCCCTGCAACACGGTCCACTACTATCACGCCGACATGCAGAAGGCGGTGGGCATCCCCATCCTCAACATGATCGAAGAAACCGTGGACACGGTGCAGCGCGAGCATCCCAGGGCGCGCACCGTCGGTTTGCTGGCCTCGAACGGCACGGTGCAGAGCCGACTCTACGAAGAGGCCTTTACCAAACGCGGACTGAAAGTGATCCTGCCACCAAAACAACAGCAACAAAGCTGCGTGATGGATGCGGTTTACAGCATCAAGGCGGGCGGATCGAAGGCCGAACAAGCCCGGTTGCTGGCCCGCGCCGGGGACGGCCTCGCGGCGCGTGGCGCGGATATCCTGGTGCTCGGCTGCACCGAAATCCCCCTCGCCTTCGACAGCAAAAGAGCGCGCGTGCCGGTGGTCAACGCCACCGAAGTGCTGGCCCTCGCGGCGATCCGTGAGTACCAGAAGCTGGACCGCTGATTGCTCCGTCCTCCGACCGACATGAAAACGCCGATCCGCCTGTTTTTTCTTCCGCTTGCCTTCAGCCTGCTCGTATCCACCCTCCCCGCGGCGGACGCTCCGCGCATCGCGGTGATGCAACTGCGGCACGAGACCGTGACCTTCCTGCCGATCGAAACCACCCGGGAAGATTTCGTTTACCCCGGATCACCGGCCGCCGGCGAGGATCTGCTCCGGACCGAGCCGAAGGGAGACATGGGCGGCTTTGTGAAAGTGGCGCGCGAATACGGAGCGGAACTGGTCGGCATTGAATCTCCCGGAATGCCCCGAACCGGAATCGGCTCGGGCTGGGTGACACGCGACGCCTACGAACATTTTGTGGGACGCATGATCGCGGAACTGAAGGCGCAAGGTCCCTTCGACGGCGTCTATCTGGCGATGCACGGGGCCATGGCGGTGCGCGGCATCGCACGACCCGAGGCGGAACTGGCGCGGCGGGTCCGCGAGGTCGTCGGTGAAAAAGCCTTCCTCGCGGGGACCTTCGATCCGCACGGCAACGAAGACGAAACCTTCCTCGAACACGCCGACTTCGCCTTCGCCTACAAATACTACCCGCACTACGACGGACACCTGCAGGGAGAGCGCGCCGCGCGCATGTTGATACGGGCGATCCGCGGCGACTACCATCCCGCCCATGCGGTGCGCACCGTGCCCATCCTCAGCGCCACGGTCTACCAATGGACCGGTCAGCCTCCCTGGAGCACCCTGGTGCAACGCTGCCTCACCTGGGAAGCCCGCGAACCCGATGTCTTTGTCAATTTTTTCTACGGCTTCCCCTGGGCCGACGTGCCCGACGCCGGGATGTGTTTCCAAGTCATTACCAACAACAACGCCGAACTGGCGAAGACGGTGGCGGACGATCTCGCGGACACGGCCTGGCGGCTGCGCGAAAAAATGTTCGCGGCGACCCCGATCCAGCCCGTCGCCGAGGCGGTCAGGGCGGCGGCGGTCGCCCTCGAGGAAAATCGCCGG
>CAYLJC010000497.1:0-2861 GCA_964383345.1 uncultured Akkermansia sp.
GGGTGTGGGGTCGCTCTTGGCGGCGGGTATCCTCTGGGGGTGCAAAATGGCGTGGGGGGGGGCAAGGTGGGGGGGGGTGGGCCTTTGCCCGATCAGCCCTTGCCTTTGGTGCGGGTGGATTTTTCTCCTTTGTCGGATTTTTCGATAAACTCGATGATCATCTGGGCGATGTCCTTTCCGGTGGCGGATTCGATCCCCTCCAGTCCGGGTGAGGAGTTCACCTCCATGACCACGGGACCGTGATTGGATCGCAGCAGATCGACCCCGGAGACATTGAGCCCGAGGATAGCGGCGGCCCGGCTTGCCGTGGAGCGCTCTTCGGGTGTGATCTTGACCACCGAGGCGCTCCCGCCGCGGTGGAGATTCGAGCGGAATTCCCCTTCTTTTCCCTGGCGTTTCATCGCCGCGACAACCTTGCCACCGACGACGAGGCAGCGAATGTCGGCACCGCCCGCCTCCTTGATGTACTCCTGCGCGAGGATATTGGCGTTGAGTCCGCGGAAAGCTTCGATGACGGATTCGGCGGCTTTGCGGGTCTCGGCGAGAACCACTCCGACCCCCTGGGTGCCTTCGAGCAGCTTGATCACGAGCGGGGCACCGCCGACTTGGTCGATGAGGGCCTCGGTGGTGCGCGGATCGTGCGCGAACCCCGTCACCGGCAGTCCGATTCCCTTGCGGGCGAGGAGCTGGAGGCTGCGCAGTTTGTCCCGCGAACGCGAGATCGCGACCGATTCGTTGACACTGGTGACCCCCATCATTTCGAACTGGCGCACCACCGCACAGCCGAAGTGCGTGTAGCTGGCCCCGATCCTCGGGATGATCGCGTCAAAGCCATCCAACTTTTCACTGCCGAGATAGATGGCGGGCCGCAGGGAGGTGATTTCCATGTGGCAGCGCACGTAGTCGATCACCCGCATATCGTGGCCGCGCTTGATGCCGGCTTCGTAGAGGGCGTTGGTGGAATAGAGTTTTTTGTTTCGGGACAAAATGGCGATCTTCATGATTCGAAAAAGAAGGAGAAAAGAGGAAGGAAAAGACGAGACGGAGAGAAAGAGGGAACTCGGGAGAGGAGGGGCGGTGTCACACCCGTTTGGCACCGGCGCGACGGAGGGGTTTCCCGAGTTGGTAGGAGAGCGCTGGATTCACGAGGAAGCGATCTTTCATCGCGGTTCGGCCCAAAAGCATCCGAAATTTCATATTGTCGCGGTTGGTGAGGCTGCATTCCACCTCCCAGGTGAGCTCTCCCAGGGTGATCGGCACGGAGAGGAAAGGTCGCATCTCGACGTGTCCGCCCGAATCTTTGACCTCATGCTGGCGAAGAAGGGGGCGGTCGCATTCGACGGCGTAGGTGGTGTTGTTCTGCAAGGGATGCACCGTGAAGCGCACCCGCGCCTCGCCCGCCCGGTTCACGTAGGTTTCCAGGCCGCAGGTGTGCAGGCACGAGCTGCGGGCACCGGTGTCCACTTTGGCTTTGATCCGGGGAATCCCGAGTTCGGGAATGGACAGCCATTCGCGCCAGCCAATGATGTCGAGGTGAGGGCGGGTCGGGTTCACCGCCGAAGATACGTCGAACTTCACCGATCCCAAAGGAGAATCGGGGCTTCGGGAAATTTTGGTGGAAGAAAATCCAAAATCCAGCCGCTATCCCGGCGGCCAGGTGAGAGGACGTCCGGCGAGGAGGTGGACATGGAGGTGGGGGACGGCTTCGCCGGCGTCGCGACCGTTGTTGATGATGAGACGGAATCCCTCGTCGGTCGAATTCACCCCGAGTTCGTCGGCGATTTTTCCCGCGACGAGAAGGAGATGCCCGAGCAGGTCACCGTCCTCCGTTCCCGCCTCACCCACGCGGGGAATGGATTTGCGGGGAATGATGAGGAGGTGGATCGGGGCCTGGGGATCGATGTCGTGGAAGGCGACCGCGAGATCGTCTTCGTAGACGATCTTCGCGGGGATCTCGCGGGCGATGATTTTCTCGAACAAGGTCATTGGCTTCGCGCGGAGGGAGCGGGTTAGGAAGCGATCACCAGGGTCAGACCGGGACGCACCGCCGAGACCCGGTCGCGCATCTGGTGGACGAAGCCGGTGATCTCGCTTTTCAGAACTTCACAGCGCCCGGTCCATTTCTTGGTCGAGGCGAGACGGCGCACGCAGTTGCACAATCCGTGGCATTCCACGGTGATGGCACCCCCGGTCGCGGCGGATTTCAGTTGTTCTTCGAGCAAGTGGAAAAAAGCGAGCTCGTAGCCGGCTCCGGCGCGGCGGGCGAGTTCGCTCAGAGACACGCGGACGGGTGGAGGTGTTTTGTCCATCTTCGCGGCGACGTGGGTGAGCCCGAGCGAGGTCAGGGTTTTTTCGATCCGGGCGAACAGATCTTCGGAATCAATCACGGTTCCCTGGTAGTGCTGGATCAGGAAACTTTCGACACCGCGAGAGATGTCTTTGGCCATCCAGTCCGGGACATCGGTCCCGCTGGCGGCGTTGGTGAGAGTTTCGGTGAGCCAGTCCGACTCGCAGAGAGCGAGGCTGGAGGAACCGATGCGGATGTAGGGCAGGGCGTGCGGCAGGGCGATCATGGGATACCTTCGGCGGGTTGGGGTGTGGGAGCGGGGTTCTGTTGTCTGTGTTCGTGCTGGGAGGAAAAATTCGATTCGTCCGCTCAGGAGGAGCGGGATTCGAAAAGATCGGGCTGGAGGAGGTGGTCCGGGGCGGTGTTCTCGAGGGATTCGATCACTTCGCTGAACTCGCCGACATCCTGGAACTGCCGGTAGACGGAGGCGTAGCGGACGAAAGCGACGGGATCGATCTGCTGGAGGTGCGCCATGACCTTCGGCCCGATGATGCGGCTCGGGATTTCCCTGAGA
>CAYLJC010000498.1:0-2859 GCA_964383345.1 uncultured Akkermansia sp.
GACTTATGGTGAGTCGTTGGAGCCGACGCGACCGGCGAAAGAAAGCACAGCCACTACTCCGACGAAGAGTCGAGCGAGTCATGAGATGGAGAGGAGATGGAGAGGAAATGGAGAGAGGAGGAATATCCGAGTGAAGTCACTCTTTAATTGTGACGAACTTCCTCAGTGTGACGAGCGCACAGGGCGAAGTCAAGCGAGGACGCCACAAAGCAGCGAAGGCCAAACGGGAGAGCGGCTACACCACCTCAATCCCCCAACAAATCTTTCACCCTCGCCTCAATCGCTTTTGCCCAGATCTCATATCCTTTTTCATTCGGGTGCAGCAGATCGGGCATGATTTCTTTGGAGAGAGTGCCGTCGGATTCGAGGAAGGACTCGTTGATGTCCATAAAAAACACGGATTCCCCGTCATCGAGCTTGGCGATGAGTTGGTTGGTCTCCTCATTCTGGCGGCGCATCGCATCATCGGGGGTGGCTCCGCGCGGAAAAATCGCGAGGAGGAGGATTTTCATTTGCGGCTGTTTTTTCTGCAGCGTTTCGACGATCTCGGTGACACCGGCGGCGGTTTCCTTCGCCGGGCTGGAGTAGACCGCACCGCCGTGCTCGGCGATGGGACGCCCCTGGTGTCCGGTGTTGTTGGTTCCTATCATCAGAACCGTCAGCTTCGGCTGGAGACCGTCGTAGTTGCCGTGGGCGAGACGCCAGAGAATGTGCTCGGTGCGGTCGCCGCCTATGCCGAAGTTGGCCGCTCCGAGAGGGGCCCAGTATTTTTCCCAGACGGCCTTGCCCTTGCCGCTCCATCCCCGGGTGATGGAGTCGCCGAGAAAGACGAGAGGAGCCTCGCCTTTTTTCGAAATCTCGTTGAAGGAGAGGTGCAGATCCTCCTTGCCCGGATGCGGAACCGGAGTGAGGGCGAGTGGTCGGGGCGAGTCCGCCAGAGCAAAAGAGGCGAGGGCGGAAAGCATGGCCAGGGAAAGGGCGAATCGTTTCATACGAGGAGAATCTGTAGGGAGGAAACGCTCCGGGGCAAGAGCGGAAACGCGGTGTGGCACCGCTATTTTTCATTCCCCTCGCCCTGGCCTCTCCCGGCAAGAAACCGACACCAGAAAGCTGCCAGCTCACCGCTTCACCCAGCGCTGCGATTTGAACTCGAATCTCGGCAGCGCTCCCGGTTCGACCACTTCCACGGGAATGCGCAGGGTCAGCGCGTCGGCCAGTTCGCGACGAACGCGGTCCGCGAGATTGGCCCCGGCCCGCGCCTCGGCCTCGATCATCACGGTGAGTTCGGCCATGGACTGGGAGGTTGTCTGGATGACCTGGAACTCAACCACTTCGGGAAATCCACGGATGATTTTCTCCACCGCGGTGGGGTACACGTTGACCCCCCGGATCACCACCATCTCGTCGACGCGGCCGAGGACTCCGCCCTCCAGACAAAAAATCGGGTCGCCTCCGCCGGGCGGCTTGAAAAAATTCTTTTCCACGAGATCACCGGTCCGGTAGCGCAGGAGCGGACAGGCGGTGCGGGTCAGGGTGGTGATGACGAGCTCGCCGCACTGACCGGGGGCGACTTCGCGATGGGTCTCCCGATCGATCACTTCGGCGTAATAGGCCTCTTCGATGACGCAAAGGCTGAGCGGTTTGTCAGTGTGCTCGAAGGTGACGGGCCCGGTCTCGGTCATGCCGTGGTGGTCAAACACACGCGCTCCTTTCCAGAGAACGGAGAGTCGCTCCCGCACCGCCTCGATGCTGCCCCCCGGCTCTCCCGCGACGATGATTTTTTGCAAGCGGTAGGCGGCGGTTTCGTCGTTGTGATGGGAGGCGAAAAGCTCCCCCAGGCGCATCGCGTAGGTGGGGGTGCAACAGAGCACCTCGACCCCGTGGGCGACCATGGCCTGGAGGCGGGCCTTGCTGCTGAGTCCTCCGCCCGGAATGGAGAGGTTGCCGCGCCGGGTCGCCGATTCGAACGCGGTCCAGAACCCGAGGAACGGCCCGAAGGAAAAGGCGAAAAAAATCGCATCCGAGGGCGTTACTCCGGCCGCTTCGTAGACCCGGTCCCAGCAGTCGAGCATGGCCGACCAGCTCTCCGTCGTGTCGAGCGAGGGGAGCGGTCCCCGGGTCGTCCCGCTGCTCTGGCAGTAGCGGGAATAGTGCGCCAGCGGGTAGGTCAGATTGGAGCCGTAGGGAGGAAATTCCTCTCGATCCCAGACGAGATCCATCTTCGAGGTGAAGGGCATTTTCGCCGAAAAATCCGCCAGGGTGAGTGGTCCCTCCCCGAGACCGGATTTCACGAGGCGCTCGCGATAAAAGGCGTTGCTGCCGCGCAGTTCACGAAGGAGCGCGGCGAGGCGTTCGGTCTGGAGGGTTTCGATGCGACTGCGATCAGACATGGCGGGCGGAGGAGATTCGCCGGACCGTTTCCGATCAGAGGCGGCGGGTCTCGGACGGCGAAGAGGAATTCGGCGCGGCCGGGTCCACCGTGACGATTTTTTCCGCCGGTTTGGCGGGTCCGTGGACGGGTTTGAACTGGGTCACGAGATACCCGCCCCCTGCGGCCATGAGCAGGCCGAGGACGAACGGCCAGCGGATTTTGCCCCAATCGTTGGACAAGGTGATCGAAATGAGCGCGTTCACGATGGGCGCACCGGCGAAGATGATGGACATGACCACTGCCGCCGGATTCTGGATCTTGGCGGAGATCGCCGCACCGAGGGCGAGGAGGACAAAAAACGCTCCGATCGCCCCGAGGATACCGGCGAGGAGAGAGATCCAGAGTCCTTTCGGGGGAAAGCTCCAGTCCGTGCCCTTGAACATCAGGATCGCGACCGGCGCGATCACCGCAGTGAGGAAGTAGGCGAC
>CAYLJC010000499.1:0-2851 GCA_964383345.1 uncultured Akkermansia sp.
GAGGGGCGGCTTCGATCGACAGAATCCGTTCACTCCGATTGCCCTGTAACCTCTCGTCCCTGTGGCCGGACACCCGCCTCGGGACCAGTCTGCTAAATGGCGCGACTCGACTCAGCAGACATCGGTCAAGTCGCGTGGCCGCTCAATTAGGCAGCCAGGGCAAGTTCAGGTTCGTTATTTGCATTTGTTTTGTAATCGGCTTTTTACGAGGCCAACCGATCAACCTCGACACGCGATCTGGTCTTCAAACCAACAGTCGAAACCAGTACACCCCCTTTTTGAAAGGAGATTTTCCAGAGGGAAAGATACCGCCTTCCCCGGGAAAATGCAACTGTCGCCTCCGTGGTCCCGGACGGTCGCCCCTGCGGCTCCGCGATCCGCGATTCTCAGAAAAGGAGTCCGTCGGTCGGTTCGGTGGTTTCTTCGATCCGGTCGATTTTGATCATGGGCACGATCTCTCCGTTCTCATGGGAGTAATGGAGCTTGCCGTAAAGTTTGTACCAGCCCATCTCGGTGTATTCGGGGGGTGCCTTGCCAAAATCGACGGGAATGGAGAGGGGACGGGCGTCGGCGGCGCAGCATTCGATGAACAGGCGGAAGGCTTTGAGCCGGGTTTTGTCCGGGTTGTTGAGGGTTTCCTCCATGAGCTGGGCGGTGGCTTCGACGGGGATGCCCTCCATGACCTCCATGAGCTCGCGATCTCCGGCGGTGTAGAAAATCTGCGGCACGTCGAGGAGGAAGTCGCCCGTTTCACTCTGGGGGACCATTTTTTTGAGGTCTACGAGGGTGAAAGCACCCCAGGATTCCCCGGCTTTTTCGCCGGAGGCGGCCTTCGGATCCGGCGGGGTGTCGGCGGATTCGACAGGGGCGGTGGGTTCGGCGCCCGGATAGCTTCCGCCTTCTTCGATGCCCTCGCGGGTGTAGGGGTTGGTGGTGGAGCCGACCTGGGAGGGGGCGGCTTCGGCGGCGCGGTTGCGGCTGATGCGCATCTGCATCATCTGGCGCTCGATCTTGCCCCATTTGGCGAGGTATTCCCCGCTGAATTTGTCCTGGGAGTATCCCGTCGCCACGAGAATGGGGACGAGGAGGACAAAGAGGGAAAAAACCACCCCGGAAGTGCTATCCTCGTGGTGATGGTGGGGCGCTGCCGCGGCGGCGTGGGAGTGGGTGTGCGAGGGAGGCTCGTGATCGCAGTCGTGGTCGTGTGTGTGGTGGTGATGGTCGTGGTCGCAGGCGTGATCGTGCGTGTGGGAATGGTCGTGGTCGCAGGCATGATCATGCGTGTGGTGGTGATGCGCATGGTCGCAGGCCTCGCCCTGGGGATGATCGTGGGTGCAAAGGCCGGTCTCCTGTTTCCGGTTGATGAAGTTGAACGCCGCGAGAAGGACAAATCCGATCCCGGAGAGCAGGGCGTAGATCCTGAAATCGGGATCGAGGTATTTTTCAATCCTGCCGCTGGTGTAGTAATAGAGGAAAAGAACACCCCAGGTCATCAGGGTGAAGATGGAGAGGAGAGTAAGGAGTTTTTTCATGACCGGTGATGCGAGGAAGACGGTTTTCAGAGACGAACCCAGAGGTAACTGAGCAATCCGATGACGACGAACAGTGCGATGGCGAGGATGACAACAAAACGGGAGCGGAAAACCGAGAGATACATGAAGACGAGCTTCACATCCATCATCGGGCCGTAGACGAGGAAGGCGAGTTTCGCCGATTGGGGCACCGGGAAATTCGCGGCGATGAAGGCGTCGGAGGTGCTGCAGAGGCTCAGGACAAACGCCAGCAACATCATCAGGGCGACCCCGGTGATTTCATTTTGGTTGAACAGGAGGATGAGATCCTCGGTAACGTAGGCCTTGAAAACCGAGGTGATCGCCACCCCGATGGTGAAATACATGGCCGTCTCCATGAAGTCGCGCATCGTGGTCCGCATCGCGAGGACAAGACGGTTGGCCCGGGGTTCTTCGTTCGTGGGAACTGTGGGGGAAGGCATGGAATCCGTGGCACCCTTTTCATCGGTGGCCGCGGGGGCGGAGACCGGAGCGTCCTCTTCGAGCCCTTCGGGGATGACCCCGGGCTGCAGGATGGAACGGGCACGCACTTTCAAGACCACCAGGCCGACCGCCACGGTTACGATAAAGGCGATGAGCAGACGGCTGGAAGTCATGAAAACGGGTCCGGTGGCCGCCGCTGTTTCCGTGGCGCGGAGGGAGAATTGTCCCAGCGAGGTGGAAAAGGCTTTCATCGTGCTGACCACCACGATGGGGTTGATGATGGGCGCCGAGAGCATGTAGGTGATGGCGCAGGAAATCGGCAGCCCTTTTCGAATCAGTCGCCGGATCACCGGGACGATGGCACATTCGCAGACGGGAAAGATCGCCCCGAGGAGTCCGCTGAGGACGACGGCGAGCACCTTGTTCTTTGGGAGCCAGCGCTCGATCAGGCCTGCGGGCAGATAGGCGTCGATAAAGCCCGAGACCAGGGTTCCGAGAAGGATGAAGGGGGCACCTTCCAGAATGATACTCAGGAAGAGAAGGCAAAAGTCGTGGAAAGGCGTGAGATTGGCAGGGTCCATTCAGCAGAGGGAAAAATGAAACGGGAAGCTAAGGCATCCGGAGCGGAAAGCTAAGACATCCCGAGGGGGGAGCGCAAACCCGGAAATGCGGAGGTACAAAGAGCCGAGGCGGAAGCGGGGAGGAAACGGGCCGTTTGCAGGCGTTTTTCCCCGCAAAACAGGGAATTCGGAAAAAGCGGAAGATTTCAGGGCGTTGTAAGGCTTTCATAAGAAGAGATTTACGGGAAAAATGAAAATAGTTCAAAAAAACACTTGTTCACCTGGTTATTTTCTTGT
>CAYLJC010000500.1:0-2847 GCA_964383345.1 uncultured Akkermansia sp.
CCACTCATCCGAACCAACTCGGCATGAGTCTGAGCCGCCCCATCGACCGACGGGGGGTGATGCAGGCCGGACTGTTCGGCACTCTCGGACTCCTCGGCGGCGGAGCGATCATGGGAGCAACCCCGCCCACCCCATCGTCGGACGCCTCCGAGAAGACCGGAAAAAGCGAAGAAACCGGAAAGGCCACACCCCGCGCCAAGGCCACCACCGTGATCCAGATTTTCCTTTGGGGCGGCATGTCCCATTCCGATACCTGGGATCCAAAACCGGATGCCGGCTACGACTACAACGGACCGCTGAAAAAATTCCTCTCCACCAATGTCCCCGGGATTCAGTTGAGCGAATGGTTCCCGCAACTCGCGAAGCAGGCCGACAAATATTCTCTCATCCGCAGCATGACGCATGGGAACAACGGCCACGAGACAGCGGCCTATCTCGTACAGACGGCCCACGCGCCGGGTGATCGGCTCGCCTACCCGAGTGTCGGAGCCGTCTTCGCCCACATGAAGGAAAAAGAATACAAGGGCGGCCTGCCGCCCTATGTCGTCCTAACCAAACCACAGGGACGCTTTTCGGAGGAGGGTTTTCTCGGCTCCAAACTCAAGCCTTTCGCCACCGGAGGCGATCCCAACGCATCTCGTTTCGAGGTGGAGGGAATCGTCTCGCGCCGCGTTGCGGACGCCCGCCAGGCGGCCCGGCGTGATCTCCTCGCGAGTCTCGATACGCTCCGGGAGGCGGCGGGTGCCGACCCCGTCATCAAGGCCTCGGAGGCCGCGCGGACCGAAGCTTACGAGATGATTCTCGGCAAGGGGCGCGAAGTTTTCGATCTCTCCCGGGAAAAGCCCGAGCTCCGGGATCGTTATGGCCGCCACACCTTCGGGCAGGACTGTCTCGCGGCGCGGCGCATGGCCGAGGCCGGCGTGCCCTACATTGTCATCAACTACCCCGGCGGATGGGACACCCACAGCAACCATTTCCAGACGATGGGACGGCAGGCGCCCCAGCTCGATCAGGGGCTTGCCGCTCTCCTCGCCGATCTCGATGACCGGGGCATGCTGGAGACCACCCTCGTGTGGTGCTGCGGGGAGTTCGGGCGCGGTCCCAAAATCGATTGGCAGCCGCCCTGGAACGGCGGACGCAACCACCACGGCAAAGTTTTCTCCGTGCTCGTGGCGGGAGGCGGATTCAAGGGCGGGCACGTCGTGGGGGCCTCCGACGAAAAGGCCATGGAGGTGGCGGAGCGACCCGTCTCCCCGACCGACCTGCTTGGCAGCATTTACCAGCTCGCCGGGATCGACAGCACGGCGTCGCTGCCCCATCCGATGGGACTGGAGGCCAACATCCTTCCGGCGAAGCCGGGGAAAGCGCCATCCGGCGGCATCCTCACCGAAATCATGTAAGGGCCTCGCCCGGCGCAGTTCCCGACCTCATCCGAAACCGGACCCATCCATGAAATTCCGCTTCTCCCGGACCCTCGTGCTCCTGACCGCCGCCGCGGTGCTCGCTCCGTCCGCCGTCTTTGCCCAGGCGCGTCCCTACACCGGCTACGTCTATCCCGCCGGGGGGCGGCAGGGCGACACCTTCCCGGTGAAGGTGGGCGGGCAGGCCCTCGCTGCCGTGACCGGCGTCGAAGTGACCGGCAAAGGTGTTTCCGCCAAGATCGTCAAATTGTACAAACGAATCGGCCCCCAGGATATCACCTTGCTGAGGAATCAGTTGAAGGAACTGGAAGGGGCTTTGAAGGGGAAAGAGGAAGGGAGTGAAAAAACCCCGGACGCGGCGACGGCCTCCCTCATCTCACGGATCAAGAGCCGCCTTGAGGAATACTGCAACCGTCCCGCCAGCGCGGCGCTGGCCGACCTCGTTTTTCTCGAGGTGACCATCGCCCCCGACGCGATGCCCGGACGGAGGGAGATTCGGCTCGTCACCGCCACCGGCATCACCAATCCGGTGCCCTTCCACGTGGGGCAGCTCCCTGAATCGAGCCGCACACCGATGCTCACTTCTCCGTTTCAAGTGCTCGGCAAGGAAGAGCTTTCCCTCCGCAAACGGCCCGAGGAAGAAGTCGAGCGCCGCATCGAGCCGCCCGGCACGGTCAACGGCCAGATCGCCTCGGGCGAGGTCAACCGCTATCGCTTCAAGGCCCGCAAAGGCCAGCGCCTCGTGCTTTCCGTCCTCGCCCGCGACCTCATCCCCTTTATCGCCGACGCGGTGCCGGGGTGGTTCCAACCGGTCCTCTCGCTCCGCGACGCGAAAGGGCGCGAGATCGCCCAGGAGGATGACTTCCGCTTTCACCCGGATCCGGTTCTTTTCTTCGATGTTCCCGCCGATGGAGAATACGTGGCGGAGATCTCCGATGCACTCCATCGGGGACGCGAAGATTTCATCTACCGGCTCACGATAGGCGAACTGCCCTACCTGACGGGGGTTTTCCCCCTGGGCGCAATCGCCGGAACGGCTCCTCCGATTCAGCTCGAGGGCTGGAACCTCGAAGGCGCGGAGATTCTCCGTCCTTCCGCCGAGGCCGTGCCGGGGCTTCATAGGATCCTCGCAAAGCGGGACGGTCGGATCTCGAACCCGGTTCCCTTCGTGATCGACACTCTCCCCGAAAGCCTTGAAGTGGAGCCGAACGATCCTTCGGCAACTCCGCAAAAAATTTCCTTGCCGATGATCGTGAACGGTCGGATCGGGACGCCGGGTGACCGGGATGTCTTCGCTTTCGAGGGCAAGGCAAAGCAGTCCATCGCAGCGGAAATCATCGCGCGGCGGCTCGGGTCGCCCCTCGATTCGGTGCTCAGGCTCGTCACCCCCGACGGCACCGTCCTCGCGCTGAACGACGACCACGAG